>DASUAS010000110.1:0-16575 GCA_035763625.1 Acidimicrobiia bacterium | reverse complement strand
ATCGACATCCCACGGTGACGCGGCTCGGCACCCGTGTCGGTCTTCGTGAGCACCGCGAGGCAGTTGCCTTCGTACGCATTCGTGATCCACATCTTCGTACCGCGCAGCACGTAACCGCCGTCGACGCGCGTCGCGGTGGTGCGCACCGCCTGCAGGTCGGTGCCGCAGTCGGGCTCGGTCAGCGCGAGGCCGCCGCGCAGGTCTGCCGCGGCGAGCTGCGGCAGGAACTGCGCGCGCTGATCGTCGGTGCCGTAGCGGCGCACGAGCTCCGCGACCATGAGGTGGGTGTTCACCACCCCGGTGAGCGACATCCAGGCGCGCGCGATCGCTTCGACGATGCGCACGTACGCGCTGGCACCGAGGCCGAGGCCGCCGTAGGTCTCGGGGATCGTGGCAGCGAACAGACCGAACCGGCGCATCTGCTCGACCATGTCGCGGGGATACTCGTCGGCGTGCTCCAGCTCGAGGACGTGCGGGACCACGTCGCTCGCGAGCCAGCGCTCGAGCGTCTCGAGCAGCCCGTCGATCACTGCGTCGATGCCAGCGTCGTCGATCGTGGCCACGGTGCCCCTCCGGGTCGGTGCGACCGGATCTCCGGTCGATCGCGCAGAGTACGTGCGGAATAGGGTGCGGCGATGACCGAAGCAACCGGTGGACCACTCGCGGGAGTGCGCGTCGTCGACCTCACGATGAACCTGTCGGGGCCCTTCGCCACGATGATCCTGGCCCAGCAGGGCGCCGACGTGATCAAGGTGGAGCGCCCCCCCATCGGAGACATCCTCCGTCACGTGGGCTCGAGCCGCGGCGGCACATCGGCCTACTTCGTGAACACGAACTGGGGGAAGCGATCGATCGCCCTCGACTTCAACGACGCCGACGACCTCGACACGCTCCACAAGCTGGTTGCCACCGCCGACGTGCTGGTCGAGAACTTCCGGCCCACGGTCATGCCCGCGTTCGGGTTCGTGGCCGACGAGCTCGTGGACGAGCATCCGCGCCTGATCTACGCCGCGTTGCGCGGCTTCCCGTCCAACTCCCCCCTCGCCGACGCCCCCGCCTACGACCACGTGATCCAGGCGATGACCGGCTTCGGCGCCAATCAAGCCGATCTGCGCAGCGGGGTGCCGGTGCTCGTGCAGCAGGCGGTGGTCGACAAGGTCACCGGCCTCACCGCCGCGCAGGCGATCACCGCCGCGTTGTTCGAGCGCGACCGGACCGGACGCGGTCAGGTGATCGAGGTCCCGATGTTGCACGCCGGGCTGTCGTTCCTCTGGCCCGACGTCACGACCAACGTGACCCTGCAGGGCGAGTTCGACCGACTACCTCCGCAGTCGCGCACGTTCCGCCTCACGCCCACCGCCGACGGCTACGTCGCGATGGTCACCGTCACCACGCCGCAGTGGAACGGCCTGATGCGCGCGGTCGGGCGCGACGAGCTCGTCGGTCACCCCGACTACGACTCGCCCCAGCAGCGGGGCCGCAACGGCGGTCCGCTGATGAAGGAGATCGCGGCGCAGCTCGCCGCGCTCACCACCGCCGAGGTCACCGCGCGCCTCACCGAGCAGGGCGTGCCCAACGCCGCGGTCACCGACATCGACGACCTGCCCGACCTCGTCGAGCGGACGTCGCCCGGCTACCTGGTGCGCGAGGTGCACCCCGAGGTGGGCGAGATGCTCCACCCGCGGCCGGCCGTCACGTTCGACGAAGCGGCGACGGTGCGGCCCGCCCCCGGTCTCGGCGAGCACACCGACGAGATCAAGGCCGAACTGGGCTGACTTGCCGCCGTCCGGCTACGCGCCGGGGGAACCGACCGGAGCTTCGGTGACGCCCGACGGCGTGGACACGGGCTGCGGCACCCCCGGGGACGGCGGGGTACCGCGTTCTCGGGCCTCCCGTTCGGCGCGCTTGCGCGCGTTCTGCGCCCGCAGGTCCTCGCCGACGGTGGGCACCACACCCGAGGGTTGACGACCGATCCCGATACCGGCGAGGCCGGGGCCGAGGCGTGCCTGCCACTTGCCGAACTCGGTGAGCCAGGCCCAGTTCGGCAGGACGGTCGGCAGCCACGTGAACATGGTCAGGAAGACGCCACCGAGCACTGCGCCGCTCACGACCGCCACACCGCCGACGACGAGCAGCAGCAGGTACGCGAGGCCGTTGAGCATCTGGAAGTCCTGCACCGTGGCCGTGCCCTGGAACACGCCGAGGAGCGCGCCCGCGAAGCCGGCGATCGCGGCCGAGATGACGAACACTCCGAGCTTGGTGACGATCGGGTTGACGCCGAGGGTCACACTCGCGGCCGGGCTGTCGCCCAGCGCGCGGAGCCGGCGACCGAACACGCTCCGGTGGAGCCAGACGACCAGCACGCCCACCACGCCGAGCGCGGCGGCGATGAACAACATGGTGCCGACGTCCTGACCCCAGTCGATGCCGAGGAAGTGGAACGGCTTGCTGAAGTCGAACCCGAGGATCTTGAGCGAGCGGATCGGCTTGCCGTCGAAGCCCAGGATCTCGGGCTGCGGGAAGAAGAGGATCTCGGCCATCGACGCGAACGCCATCGTGGCCAGCGCGAGGTAGAGACCCTGGAGTCGCAAGGCGGGAAGCGCCATGACGACACCGAAGGGGATGGCGAAGAGCGCGGCGACGGCGAGACCGCCGATGGTCCCGAGATCGTTCCCCCACTGCAGGAACGCGAACGCACCGGCGCCGACGAACGTGATCTGCGCCAGCGAGATCTGCAGCGACCAACCGGTGAGAGGCACCAGCGACAGCATGATCAGCATGGTGAGCAGCGCGAGCGTGAGCGTGCGGACGTCGGTGCGCTGGAACACGAGGCCGAGGATCGCCACGATGACGAACAGGATTGCCATGCCGAGTGCGGCGGTGCGGAGCTTGGGGATCCGGGGCGCGACCTGACGGATGACCTTCTTGCCCTCGATGCGCGCCTGCGGCAGGAACAACAGGGCGAGGAAGAGCATGATCTGCGGGATCGCGAGCGGCGCGGTCGTCCACCGCCCGGTCCAGCTCAAGAAGTTCTGCTGGAACTCGAACGCGAGGCCGATGAGCAGACCGCCCACGAACGTGAGCGGCAGGCTCTTCAGCCGGCCGATGATCGCCGCCGCGAACGCCGACAGGATCAGCAGCGTGAGCGTCTGGACGTCGAGAGTGGCGAGCTCCTCGGCGAGGAAGATGCCGGCGACCGCCGCCATCGACGACCCGAGCGCCCACGAGAACATCGACACGCGCCCGGGCCGGATGCCATTGAGGCCGGCGAGCTCGCGGTTGTCGACCACCGCGCGCATCGCGACGCCGAGGCGCGTGCGGGAGAGGAGCACCTTGAGGCCGATCGCGAGGCCGAGCCCGACCACGATGGTGATGAAGCGCGACCACGGCATCAACGTGTCGGCGATCTGGAACCCGCTCGTGCCGAAGAAGCGGTTGATGTGTCGCGTCTCCTGCGGGTCCCAGAGGAGACCGGCCAACCCCATGAGCGCCAGCATGAGACCGATCGTGGTGACGATCTGCGCCACCAGCGGGGCGTCGGCGATCGCCCGCATCAGGCCGATCTCGATGATCGCACCCATGATCGGCGCGGCCACGAACACCGTGAGCATCAGCGCCACGAACGTCTGGATGCCCCACTGCACCTGGAGCTGCCAGAAGATGTAGGCGGCGAACATGCCGATCGCGCCCTGGGCGAAATTGAAGATGCCCGACGTCGTGTAGGTGACGACGAGGCCGGTGGCCGCGACCGCGTACACCGAGCCGTAGGTGATGCCGACGATCAGCCAGAACAGGAGCGAGTTGAAGGTGACCGGGTTGCCGGCCCACGACTCGACGCACACGAAGACCACGAATGCGGCCACCACCAGCCCGGCGATGACCGTGCGTCGCGTCTCCGGCGAGATCGAGATGCTGCGCGTGCGTTGGACCGTCGCCGTCATGTCACTCCCACTCGTTCCACGCCGTCAGGACGAGCCGCCCGACGCCACGCAGGCGCCGGGCGACCGCATCATGCCATCTCACGATCCGTAGATGTCGAGCTTCACTTCCTGGACGTTCTTCGCGGCGCAGTCGAAGGTGCCGGGCTTCGTCGGGAGCACCCGCTGGAAGTCACCGTTCTTCACCTGCATGAGCACGTGACACGGAGTGGTCTTGCGCCCGGCGAGGTCGATGGTCCCGAACATGCCGTCGGCGTTGAACTTGTGGATCTTGTTCAGCTGCTCGAAGATCGCCTTGCGGGTGACGCTGTTGACCCCGCCGGCCTTCACCTGCGCGTTCACCGCGTCACGGAACGCGATCATCGCCGACCACGCATAGACGCCGAAACCGTCCGCATTGTTCTCTCCCGTGTACTTCACGAAGTTGTTCAGCATCGGGTTGGCCTTGCGATCGGCCTTGCTGAGGAACGGGAGGTAGAGGGTGTCGACGTAGTTCTGGTCGACGTCGGAGCCTCCGGTGGACAGGAAGTCCTTGGAGTAGCAGCCGGTGGTGCAGTCCCACACCTTGACGCCGGTGAGGTTCTGCAGCGTCGCCTCCTTGCGCAGCAGGACCATCTGTGGGCCCTGCACCGCCTGGCCGTAGTTGGAGCTCTGGGACTTCATCTCCTGCACGATCGGCGTGTACTGCGACTGCGGCGCGCTGCCCGACAGGTCGAAGTCCTTGTCCGACTTGCAGCAGACGATGCGCAGCTGGCCGATCCCGCTGACGAACGAGGAGTCACGAGCCGACTTGGAGTCGTTGCCGAAGATGTAGACGCCGTGCAGGTCGTTGCCGAACTTCTTCTTGTAGTAGTAGCCGCGGCCGACGTTGGGCTGGAACGTCTGCGGGTGCTGCGAGACGGTGGAGCAGATCACCTGCGGCGGCGCCATCGGGAACGACTGGTCGGAGCACTGCTGCGCCAGCGCGGTCGACACGAAGGGGATGTCGGGCAGGCCCGTGACCGCGCCCGTCGAGTCCTTGCAGTTGCGCATCTCGTCGACCGACGTCAGGAACACCGCCGAGGTTCCGACCGCGGCGACGTCGTTCTGGCAGGCGGAGATCTCCGCGTTGGTGGTGGCGTTGGGGTTGATCTTCGAGTCGTAGAAGTCGACCACGACCTTGCGTCCGGCGAGGCCGCCACCGCCGGCCTTGCTGTTGAGGAACTTCGCCGCGCCCTCGACGGCGTCCTTCGAACCCTTGAAGAGGTTGGGTGAGAGGGGGCTGTCGACGTCAGCGATGACCGCGACGTGGATCTCGGTGGCGGTGATGCCCACCTCCGTGGCCTTGGGCTTCTCGCCGCTCGACTGCGCACCGGCCGAGATGGCGGTCGCGGTCAGCGTGCCCATGCAGACCATCAGGGCGGCGACGAGCGCCATCCAGCGAGATCGTGACATCAGTTCTCTCCCCCCTGGGGAAACGGGCGGCCGCCGATCTGACGGTCCGTCAGGTTTCGCGGCGCAGCATAGGACGGCGACTCGCGCGCGACAAGGCATCGGGGCACCCCTCCTCGCGGAGACGCGAACGGTGCCCCCACCAGCGGCGGGGGCACCGTCATCGTGCACTCGAGCGCTTCCGCGCGGGTGTCAGCTTCCGGTGAAGATGTCGAGCTTGCGGCTGATGATCCCGTTCGGCCAGCACTTGAACTGGCCGGCCTTGGTGGGGTTCACCCGGACGAACTCGCCGTTCTTCACCTGCATCGTCACGCTGCAGTTGGAGATCTGACGACCGGCGAGGTCGATCGGCGCGAACATCCCGTCGGCGTCGAACTTGTGGATCTTGTTCAGCTGCTCGAAGATCGTCTTGCGGGTGACGCTGTTGACCCCGCCCGCCTTCACCTGCGCGTCGACCGCGTCGCGGAACGCGATGCCCGCCGCCCACGCGTAGGCACCGAAGCTGGCGATCTTGTCCTGCCCCGTGTACTTCACGAAGTTGCCGGTCATCTTGTTCGCCTTCTGGTCCGCCTTGCTGTAGAAGGGCAGGAACAGGGTGTCGACGTACTGGCCCTCGACATCGGAACCGCCGGCCTTCAGGAAGTTCTCCTCGTCGTAGCAGCCGACGCCGCAGTCCCACACCTTCACGCCGGTGAGACCCTGCAAGGTCGCTTCCTTGCGCATCAGCACCATGGCGCCGGCGGTGATGGCCTGCCCGTAGTTGGAACCGGCGGCCTTCATCTCCTGGATGACCGGCGTGTACGCCGACTGCGGCGACGAGCTCGGCAGGTCGAAGTCCTTGTCGGACTTGATGCCGATGTCCCGGAGGGCACCGAGGCTCACGAACGACGAGTCACGGGCCTGCTTCGAGTCGCTGCCGAACACGTAGACGCCGTGGAGCTTGTCCTTGCCGAACTTCTCGTTGTAGAAGAGCCCACGCGAGACGTTGGCCTTGAACGTCTGCGGGTGCTGGTCCTTGGTCGAGCACACCACCTGCGGCGGCGCGATCGGGAACGACTGGTCGGAGCACTGCTGCGCCAGCGCCGTGGTCACGAACGGGATGTCGGGAAGACCCGTCACCGCGCCGGTCGAGTCCTTGCAGTTGCGCATGTTGTCGACCGAGCTCATGAAGACCGACGACGTTCCCACCATGGCGACGTCGTTCTCGCACGCCTTGATCTGGGCGTTGGTGGTCTCGTTCGGGTTGAGCTTCGAGTCGTAGAAGTCGACCACGACCTTGCGCCCGGCGAGCCCGCCCCCGCCCGCCTTGCTGTTCAGGTACTTCGCCACGCCTTGGACGGCGTCTCTGGACGAGACGAAGAGATTCGGCGCCAACGGAGAGTCGACGTCGGCGATGACCGCGATGTGGATCTCCTTGTCGGTGATCCCGACGTCGGTTGCCTTTGGCTGCTCGCCGCTCGACTGGGCCACGGCGGTCGTGCTGACCCCCGCGATCCCCGCGACGATGACGGCACAGAGCACCGCCCCCCAGACTCGCTTCATGGCACGCGCTCCTGTTCGGATTCCCCTCGTATCTGACGTGGCGTCAGATACGAACGGGGAGCATACGACGTTGCGCGCACTTCGTGCGCGCGGGCATCCGAACGCGCCGGAACCGGTCGGAGCGGTCAGATCGCCCTCAGAGCGAGACGCTGCCGCCCAGGTAGGCGTCGTGCAGCGCATCGGCGACCGCCGGCGGGGCACCTTCGAACTGCACCTTGCCGTGCAGGATGATGGCAGCGACATCGGCCACGTCGAGGACCTCGTGCGCGAACTGCTCGACGACGAGGATGGAGACGTCGTCGGCGGCGATGCGCTTCACCACGTCGTAGAGCTCCGACACCACGAGCGGCGCCAACCCCATCGACAGCTCGTCGAGCATCAGCACCTTCGGGTTGGTGCCGATCGCACGGGCGATGGCGAGCATCTGCTGCTCACCACCGGACAGCGTGCCTGCCGTCTGCTTCCGCCGTTCCTTCAACCGCGGGAAGCGCGTGTACGCCTGATCCTCGATCTGCGACAACGACGTACCCGTGTACGTCATCGTGCGCAGGTTCTCGAGCACGGTGAGGTTGGGGAAGATGCCGCGGCCCTCGGGGATGGTGCACAGGCCCGCACGCGCGAGCTTGTCGGACGCGCGTCCGTTGATCTTGTTGCCGAGGAATCGGACCTCGCCGGCGGTCGGATTGACCTGACCGCTCGCCACCTTCAACGTTGTCGTCTTGCCCGCGCCGTTGGGCCCGAGCAGCGCGTACACGGTGCCGGGCGGGATGGTGATGTTCACGCCGTGCAGCACGTCGATGGAGCCGTAGCCGGCGCGCACGTCGATGAGCTCGAGCGCCGCGCCATCGGTCGGCGTGCCCGGCGTCGTCGACCCGGGCTCCGGTTCGGACACCGACACCGAGGGCGTCGCCGTTGCCCCGTTGGTGGGCTCGGCCTCGGCCCGCACCTCGGACGAGAGCGCGGAGACCTCCTCCAGCAGGATCTGCTGCTCCTCCGGCACCTCCTCGGCTTCGTCGCCTTCACCGAGGTACGCGGCGCGCACCAGCGAGTTGGCCTGCACCTCGACCGGCGTGCCGTAGGCGATGATCTGGCCGAAGTCGAGCACGTGGATGTGGTGACATGCGCTCATCACGAGGCCCATGTCGTGCTCGACGAGGAGGATCGCGAGCCCCGAGGTCGCCAGCTCCACGAGCAGCTCGGAGAAGTCGGCGGTCTCCGACTCGTTGAGTCCGGACGACGGCTCGTCGAGGAGCACGACGCGCGGCTTGGTGCCGAGCGCGCGCGCCATCTCGACGAGACGCTGCGTGCCCGTGGGCAACCGGTCGACACGTTCCTTGGCCACCGACGCGAGGCCGAGGCGCTCGATCAACTCGTCGGTGAGCACGCCGGGCTTGAACTTCTCGCGTGACCAGCCCTTGCGCATCTCGGCGGCGACGAGGACGTTGTCGCGAACGCTGAGCGTGCCGAAGGTCTCGAGGCGCTGGAACGTGCGGCCGATGCCGAGCCGCGCGCGCTGGTGCGGCTTGGCGGTGGTGATGTCCTTGCCGTCGAGCATGACAGTGCCGCCCGTGGGCGGCTGCAGCCCCGTGATGACGTTGAAGAGCGTCGTCTTGCCCGCTCCGTTGGGACCGATGAGACCGGTCACCTCGTTCTCGGGCACGTCGATGGTGACAGCGGACAGAGCTTGGAGACCGCCGAAACGCACCGAGACCTGGTCGACGTTGAGGAGCGCCACGGCGCGGAAAGATACCCGAAGTCGTTCTCCGGGTCATCTGGTTCCGACGGGTTTCCTCTCGAACGAGGCGGTGCTCACCCTCCGAACTCGACCGCGACCCAGACCTGACCGTCGCCCCCGTACGCCATACCGACCCCGGCCGCGGCGTATGCCCCGTTCATGATGTTCTGGCGGTGAGGCGCCGACGCCATCCACGCGGCTTCCATCTCCCCCGCCGACATGCCGCTCGGCCCGCTGAGGATGTTCTCGGCGACGGTCGAGAACGCCGTCCCGCCGAGCACGGCACCGAGGTCTTGATGGGTGAGCGACTGGTGCTGGGCCATCCAGTTCGCCCACGACTGCGCGTAGGCCGCGAGCTCTGAGCTCCCACACAGCGCGGCGAGTCCGCCCGACGCACGGTCGGCGTTCATCGCGTCGATCACCGTGCTGCCGGCGCCGTCGCACGCCGGCGGCGCCGGTGGGGGTGGCGTGACCGGTGCCGCGACCGGTGCCTCGGTCGGCGGCGGCGTGGACGGCGCGGGCGGTGCGGTGGTGGTCGCGGGGAGGGTCGTCGACGTCGTGGAGGTCGTCGTGCTCGATGTCGACGTGGTCGTCGACGTCGTGTGACGCGCCGCGATCGTCGCGGACGTCTGCCGCGCGGTGCCGGAGTCGTCGCCCCGACCCTGGAAGACGAGCGCGGACGCGGAGACGACGGCCACCGCGACCACGATCAGCGCGCCGATCACCCACCCGCGAGTGCCGAACCGTCCCACCCCCCGCGGATCGGCACCCGCGGGCGCGGCCTTGAGGGGTACGAGCCCACCCCCACGAGCATCTCGGAGTTGTCCCCCACCGAGGTACGTGAACTCCGAGATGTTCGTGAGATCTCGGGGGTCAGCCGTTCTTGGGGATCTCGCGGAAGGGCTTGCCCTTGTTGGCGTCGGGCTCCTTGGGGAGACCGAGGACCCGCTCGCCGAGGATGTTGTGCTGGATCTCGTCGGTGCCGCCGTAGATCTGGGGCGCCTGGGCGAACAGCATCGATTCGGTCACCCCGGGCTGGGCGGCACCGTCGGTCTCCCGGAGGAGAGCATCCGCGTCGTCGCTCGAGTACCCGTGGAGGGTCGCGTACGGACCGAGGACCCTACCGCCGAGGTCGCGGGTGAGCCGCAGGATGCGGCTCATGGAGAGCTTGGCGATGTTGCCGAGCCCGGGGATCTCGCGCCCCCCCTTGGCGAGGGCGCGCTGGCGGAGGTTGGTGTAGCGGGCGATCTCGTTCATCGTGTGGAGCTGCGCCAGCGACTGGCGGATGTCGGGATCGTCGATGGTGCCGTTGGCGCGCGCGAGGCGGCTCAGGTTCTGCACCGACATCGAGCCACCGCCGCCCCCCGAGTCGGTGAGGTCGCGAGCGCGGCTGAAGTCGCCGGCACGCCGGGCGAGGTCACCGCCGACGGTGCCGGGCAGCGCGGCGACGCTGCCGCCACCCCCACCCGCGCCGAGGCCGCTGCGTTCGAACATCAGCGTCGTGTTGGCGACCGCCCACCCGTTGTTCACACCACCGATGGCGGCATCGACGGGAACGCGCACATCGGTGAGGAACACCTCGTTGAACATGGCCCGGCCGGTGAGCTCGCGCAGCGGCCGGATCTCCACCCCGGGCTGGTGCATGTCGACCGCGAAGTACGTGATCCCCTGGTGCTTGGCGACGTCGGGATCGGTGCGCGCCAGCAACATGCCGAGGTCGGACCAGTGGCCGCCGGAGGTCCACACCTTCTGGCCGTTCACGACCCATTCGTCGCCGTCGAGCTCGGCGCGCGTGTTGAGGCCCGCGAGGTCGGAACCGGCGCCGGGCTCGCTGAACAGCTGGCACCACGCCCGCTTGCCGGTGACGATGTCGAGGAGGTAGCGCTCCTTCTGCGCCTCGGTGCCGTGGGTGTAGATGGTCGGGCCCGCGAGCAGGGTGCCGAGACCGCCGGGCGCACCGAGGGCCGGGAAGCGGCTGATGGTCTGCATCACCCGCACGCCCTCGGCGCGCGACAGGCCCTTGCCGAACCACTCCACCGGCCACGTGGGAACGGCCCACCCCGATCGGCCGAGGCGGTCCCACCACTCCTCGACGGTGAGGTCGGCATCCCAGTTGGTGTCGAGCCAGGCGGTGACCTCGGCGGTGAGGTCGTCGGTCGGTGCAGCCGTCGTCGCGGTCATGGTGCCTCCTCGCTCGCTCGTGCGGCCTCTCAGCCGAGCAGCTTCGAGATGACGCGCAGCTCGTCGGTGGCGTTGCGCAGCAGCATGAAGTCGTCGGTGCGCTCGATCTCGTCGAAGTGGTCGCGCACGTCCTCGACCGTCAACGGGGCGTCGCTCCTGAGATACCCGGGGCCCTCGCCGACGAACACCCGCGCCACCCGACCACCACCCACCGAGTAGATGTGACCCGAGACCGGGCAGTCCTCGTGGGCCAGCCAGGCGACCAGCGGCGACACCAGTCCGGGGGCGAGCTTGTCGGCCAGCTCGTCGCCGAAGATCTCCCGGGTCATGCGGGTTCCCGCGGTGGGCGCGATCGCGTTGACCTTGATGTTGTACCGCTCGCCCTCCTGCGAGAGGACGTGCGCGAGACCGACGAGGCCCATCTTCGCGGCCCCGTAGTTGGCCTGGCCGAAGTTGCCGAACAGCCCGGCCGACGACGCGGTGACGATCACCCGTCCGTACGACTGCTCGCGCATGTGCACCCATGCCGGCTGGGTCACGTAGAACGCGCCGCGGAGGTGCACGTCGAGCACGGGATCGACCAGGTCGGGGCTCATGTTGTGGAAGCTCTTGTCGCGCAGGATGCCGGCGTTGTTCACGACGATGTCGATGCGACCGAAGCTGTCGAGCGCGGTCTGCACGATCGCGGCCCCACCCTCGGGGGTGGCGACCGAGTTGGTGTCGAGCGCTGCCTCGCCACCGCTAGCCCTGATCTCGTCGACGACCTGTTGGCCCGGCCCCGCGTCGCCGCCGCTGCCGTCGACCGCACCGCCGACGTCGTTGACGACGACGAGCGCACCCCGGCTCGCGAGGAGCAACGAGTGCTCCCGGCCGAGGCCACCACCCGCGCCGGTGACGATCGCCACCTTGCCGTCGAAACCGAGATCCGCCATCGTCGCTCCACCCAGATCGTTCGCGCCAGAGTCCGTCGTTGCCGCTGACACCGTAGTGGTGTCTACCCCCGGACCTCACGGCCGCGCGCCTGCAAGACTCGTGCCGTGCGAGCAGTGCGGGCGAACGGCGACGGTGGTGTCGCGCTCGTCGACGTCGAAGCGGTCGCGCCGGCCCACGCGACCGATCCGGTGCGGGTGCGCGTCCGCTCGTGCGGCATCTGCGCCTCCGATCTGCACCTGGCACGCTGGAACCTGCCGGTGACCCTCGGGCACGAGTTCGCGGGCGTGCTCGACGACGGCACCGCGGTCGCGGTGCAGCCCAATGCGTGGTGCGGTGAGTGCGACCGCTGCCTCGAAGGCGAGACGCAGCTGTGCCGTCACGGCGCGAGCCGATTGCACGGGGTGTCGGTCGACGGCGGCCTCGCCGACGAGGTGGTCGTCGATCGGCGCTGCCTCGTGCCGTTGCCGGGTGGGATCGACGTGAACGTCGGCGCCCTTGTCGAGCCGCTGGCTGTCGGCACCCACGCGGCCGGGCGGGTCGACGTCGAGGCGGGCGACCGCGTGCTCGTGATCGGAGGCGGGTCGATCGGCCTGACGACCGTGGCCGCGCTCGTCGCGCGCGGCCTCGACGTCGACCTCGTCGCCCGGCATCCCCAGCAGCGCGCGGGCGGCGAGCTCCTCGGCGCGCGCTTCGACGTCGCCGACGAGTACGGCGCGGTGGTCGACGCCGCGGGGACGCAGGCGTCGCTCGACGACGCCGTGGCGCGCATACGACCGGGTGGTGCGGTCGTCGTCGTGGCGACCTACTGGGACCCGGTGTCGATCGATTCGGCGCTGCTCACCAAGGAGGTGCGCATCGTGCCGTCGGCGATGTACGGCCACGGCCACGGACACGGGCAAGGCGGCGCATCGGAGTTCGAAGCGGCGGCCGCACTCCTGGCGGCGCGGCCGGAGGTGGTCGACGCCCTCGTGCACCACCGCTTCGGGCTCGACGACGCGCCCGAAGCGTTCCGAGTCGCCGGCGATCGCGCCACCGGCACGGTCAAGGTGGTGCTCGAGCCATGAGCGTGGAGGCTCAGATGCACGACCGCGTGTTGGTCGTGCGCATCGAGCGCGAGGAGAAGCGCAACGCGGTCGACCAGGCCATCGCCGACGGTATCGGCGCCGCGCTCGACCGCCTCGACGACGACCCCGAGCTCTGGGTCGGCATCATCACCGGCACCCCCACGGTCTTCTCGGCCGGCAGCGACCTCGCCAGCTCGCGCGACGGCAGCGCTCGCACCGAGCGCGGCGGCGAGTACGGCGTCATCCGCCGCGACCGGGAGAAGCCGCTGATCGCCGCGGTGGAAGGTCCCGCGCTCGGCGGGGGGTTCGAGATCGTGCTCGCCTGCGACCTCGTGGTCGCGGCGCGCACCGCGTCGTTCGGCTTGCCCGAGGTGAAGCGTGGGCTCGTACCGACCTGCGGTGGGCTGTTCCGCACTCCGCGCGCCCTACCGCTCAACGTCGCCAAGGAGATGCTCCTCACCGGTGAGCGGCTCTCGCCCGAGCGCGCCTACTCGCTCGGGTTCGTCAACGTGCTCACCGAGCCGGGCGAGGCGGTGGCAGGTGCACTCGCACTGGCCGCGCGCATGTGCGCAGTGGGACCCGTCGGCGCGCGAGCCAGCCTGCGCGCGCTCGAGCACACCGTGGCGGAACGCGACGAGCTCGGCTGGGACGAGACCGTCATCGCCACCGACGCCGTCCGCGCCAGCGACGACATCCGCGAGGGCATGGCTGCGTTCTTCGAGAAGCGCGAGCCCCGATGGACCGGGAAGTAGAGAGACGATGAGCGACGACCACGTGATCCTGACCGAGGTGAGCGACCGCGTCGCGGTGGTGACCCTGAACCGTCCCGACGCGCGCAACGCGCTGGACGCCGCGCTCACCGCCGCGCTGCCGGGGGCGATCGCCGCATGTGACGCGCGTGACGACGTCGACGCGATCGTGCTCACCGGCGCCGATCCCGCGTTCTGCGCCGGCGTCGACCTCAAGAGCCTGAGCACCGACCGCGAGGTGCGTCGCGTCGTCGCCAGCGACGCCGATGCGCTCATCCGCCCGTTCCCCGAGACCACCAAGCCGGTGATCGGAGCGATCAACGGCGCCGCGGTGACCGGCGGCTTCGAGGTCGCGCTGACCTGCGACTTCCTCGTCGCGTCCGAGCGCGCCCGCTTCGCGGACACCCACGCACGCGTCGGGATCATGCCGGGGTGGGGCCTCACCGTGCTCCTCGCCGAGGCGATCGGTCACCGACGGGCGCGCGAGATGAGCGTCACCGGCAACTTCCTCGACGCCCGGACCGCGTTGGTGTGGGGGCTGGTGAACCACGTCGTGGAGCACGACGAGCTCCTGCCGTTCGCCCGCCATCTCGCGCTCGACGTCGCGTCGAACGACTCCGCGGGCGTGCGCAACGTGCTCGGCACGTATCGAGAGCAGGAACGCGTCACCGACCAGCAGACGCGACGCATCGAGCTGCGCCGTTCGCAGGAGTGGCTCGCGTCGCAGAGCGGGGTCGCCGACGAGGTCGCCAACCGACGCGATGCGATCATGGCGCGCGGCCGAGCGCAGCAGGGCTGAGATCGTGACGCCCACCCCGTTCCGCATCGCGGTGCCCGACGCCGACCTCGACGACCTGCGCGCGGCCATCGCGCGGACACGCTGGCCCGACGAGGTCGAGGACGCGGGGTGGGACTACGGGACTCCGCTCGGCTTCCTGCAGGAGCTGGTCGCGTACTGGGCCGACGAGTTCGACTGGCGAGCTCGCGAGCAGATGCTCAACTCGCTTCCGCAGTTCCGCACCACCGTCGACGCGCCCGACTTCGAGCAATTCGGCCTGCACTTCGTGCACCAGCCCGGCGTCGGGCCCGCACCGCTCCCCCTGGTGCTCAGCCACGGCTGGCCGAGCACGCACTTCGAGTACCACGACGTCGTCGCGCGCCTCGCTGATCCGGGCGCGTTCGGCGACGACCCTGCCGACGCGTTCCACGTCGTCGTGCCGTCGTTGCCCGGCTACGGCTTCTCCGACATCCCGACCCGACGCGGCATGACGCCGCGTGTGATGGCGACCATGTTCGTCGCGCTGATGCGCGAGCTCGGCTACGACCGGTTCGCCGCCGCCGGGTGCGACTGGGGCGCGTACGTGACCGCGCTCCTGGGCTTCGACCATCCCGACGCGCTCGTCGGCATCCACATGGGAATGCTGAACTTCCGCGCGCCCGACTACGAACGCACGCCCGAGGACGTGGCGTTCGGCGCCCGCGCCAAGGCGTGGCGCAGCGAAGAGTCCGGATACAGCACCATCCAGGGCACCAAGCCCCAGTCGCTCGCGTACGGGTTGATGGACTCACCGGCGGGCCTGGCCGCGTGGATCGTCGAGAAGTGGCGCCGCTGGTCCGACTGCGGTGGCGACGTGCAGCGGCTCTTCACCCGTGACGAGCTGCTCACCACGATCGCCATCTACTGGTTCACGGGGACCATCAACAGCGCCAACCGCCTCTACTACGAGAGCCGTCGGGCGCCGGTCGCGCTCGCGGCCGGCGAGCGCGTGCAGCCGCCGGCCGGGTTCCTGCTGGAACGGGAGGTCGGCGGCCCGACCCCCAACATCGGACCTCCACCCCGATCGCGCGCCGAGGCGGTCTACGACGTGCAGCGCTGGACCGTCCCCGACCGCGGCCTCCACTTCCCCGCCGCGGAGACCCCGGACCTGTACGTCGAGGAGCTGCGGGCCTTCTTCCGTCATCTTCGGTAGGCCGGACGCGCCCCATCTGACGACCTGTCAGAATGGCGCGATGACGACTGCGACGATCGACCTCCTCGACCTCGACCGCTTCCAGCGCCTCGAGCACCACGCGATGTTCGAGCGGCTGCGGGCCGAGGACCCGGTCTCGTGGCACGAGTACCCGGGTGAGCCCGGCTTCTGGAACGTCGTCCGCCACGAGGACGTCCTCACCGTGAGCCGCGACTCCGAGCTGTTCTCGTCGGAGGTCGGGGGCGTGATGATCATGAACCCCGAGGCCCAGGGCGGCTTCGACACCCGCGGCCTGATGATGCTCTACACCGACCCGCCGCGGCACACGCGCTACCGCCGGCTGGTGAGCAAGGGCTTCACTCCCCGCATGATCGGTCTGCTCGAGCAGTACCTGCGCAACCGGTCGCGGCTGATCGTCGACAACGTCATCGAACGCGGGCAGTGCGACTTCGTCGTCGACCTCGCCTCGGAGCTCCCGCTGCAGGCGATCGCCGAGATCATGGGCGTCCCCCAGGAGGACCGTCACCTCATCTTCGAGTGGTCGAACAAGATGATCGGCGCCGACGATCCGTCGTTCGAAGGCGCGGAGGGTGCGCACGAGGCATCAGCGGCGCTGTACGAGTACGCCAACAACCTGGCGAAGGAGCGTCGCGTCGATCCGCGTGACGACATCGTCACCAAGCTGATCAACGCCGAGATCGACGGCGACCAGCTCACCGAGCTCGAGTTCGACATGTTCATGCTGCTGCTCGCGGTTGCCGGCAACGAGACCACCCGCAACACCACCGCGTGGGGCATGTGGGCGCTGATGCAGCACCCCGAGCAGTACGCCCATCTCCGCGACAACCTCGACACGGCGCTCGACCCCGCGATCGAAGAGGTCCTGCGCTGGGCGTCGCCGGTGTACCACTTCCGTCGCACCGCCACCGCGCCGACGGAGATCCACGGTCGCGAGATCGCGGAGGGCGACAAGGTGGTGATGTGGTACATCTCGGCCAACCGCGACGAAGCCGTGTTCGACGACCCGTTCCG
>DASUAS010000109.1:0-3753 GCA_035763625.1 Acidimicrobiia bacterium | reverse complement strand
GTACGTGCTCGTGTGGCTCGACGAGCCGGTGAACGCCAGGGAGCCGGCGACGGTGATCGTGGTGTTGAACACGCACCCGGAACCTTGGACGGTGAGGACGTGGGTGCCCGGCGCGGTCCCCTTCGGGATGCTGATCGATCCGGCGAAGTTGCCGCCGGCGTCGGCGTTGATGGTCCCGATCGGGTGGCCGTCGAAGGAGATGGTGAGCGGCTCGTTCGGGACGCAGCCCGAGCCGCGGAAGCCGACCTCACCGCCGACCTCCACCGTCGGGTTGGTCACCACGATGCCGCCGGCCGGCGGGTACGCCGCGCCACCGCCACCTGCACCACCGCCACCACCAGCGGGGATCGTGGTGGCCGGCGGGCCGGTGCCGCCGGTGCCACCCGTGCCACCGGTGCCCCCGTTGCCGGTCGGCGCGCCGGCCGGCAGGTCGGAGAGCCCGTTGCCGATCCCGGCCGCCTGGTCGAGGAGCAGGTTGCCGGTGATGAACGCGTCGGCCTGGAGCTCGGCCTGGGTGAGCTGCCGTGGGGTGCCGACGTTGCTGTCACCGACGCCGACCTGGTAGCCGGGCGTGAGTTGCGCCGCCGCCCGCGGCTTCACCGTGATCGACTTCTGCGGCGGCTCCCCGACGGGTCCGACGTCGTAGGTCTCGGTGCCGTTCACCGGGTCGCTCGACTTCAGCGTCGAGCACCACTTCCCCTTGTCCTGGGGGAGCTTCGCGTCGGCGCAGTCACCCGCATACTCGAACCCCTGGCCCTTGACCCAGTCGGCGATCGCGGCCTCCGCGCCCACGGGCGTGGTCGCCGCGTTCTGTGCCGAGCCGCCGGACGCCTCCCCGGTCGTCGAGGTGGCGTGGGAACCGGACGACGTGTCCTTGCTCTTCTCGGAGTTGGACGACGACCCGCCGCTGTCGCACGCCGCGAGGATCAGGGCCAACGCCAGCAGGACCGCACCGAACGCGGACATCCTGCGGAACCGGCCCGATCGGGTGGAGAACCCCGACTCGGGGTGCGACGACGAGCGCACCTGCTTACTGGGCGTCCGTCACCGAGGTGACGTCCCACAGGTCGCTGTCGACCTTGATGTTGTCGACGACCGCGGTGAACGTGCAGTTGACCTGCTGCGACCCATCGGTCTTGGGCGTGCACTTCGCGACGAACGCGGTGCCCTCGACCGCCGCGGTCGTGCCGCCGGCCTTCACCTCGAACGACCCGGTCTCGGAGACCTTGGCCGCGCGGTTCCATGCCTCACCGACCGACAGGGTCCCCTGGGTCTGGCGGGCGCCCCGCTCGTTGGTGAGCTTCGAGAGCGTGTACACGGTGGAACCGGCGAGGCGGGTGAGGGAGCCGTCGCTGTAGTCGATCTCGGCGCGCCCGTCGGCGTCGGTCTTGATCGTGTCGCCCTGCTTCAGCTGCATGCCGTCCTTGCCGTCGGCGAAGGTCGACTTGCCCTTCTGCTTCACCTGCACGTTGTCGGCCGTGATCTTCAGGCTGGCGAGCGACTCGGCGGCACCGGCTGGTGCGGCGAGGAGCCAGGCGCCGACGGCCATCGTGGCCACCACCAGCAGTGACAGCAGCCGTGCCGCACGTCTCGTGTGGTTGCGCATTCCCCGCGTCACCCCGTCCCCTCCGGTCCGCCCTACGTCTCCGGGACCGTGACCACCTCGTCATCGGCGGTCACGGACAGTGAAACGTTAGCCGACCCTGCGGGGTACACCCGCCAGAGGCGCAGCTCCCGGCTCACGCCCTTCAGCTCGATCGGACCCACCGGTTCGACCGGCAGCGGCGAGGTGACCCGGGTCATGACCGCGTCGGAGAGGATGATCTCCCCCCGACCCGCCGCCGAGCAGAGCCGGGCCCCGACGTTCACGGTGTCCCCCACCACGTCGTACTGACGCCGCCGGCCCCCTCCGAAGTGGGCGGCGACGGCGTCGCCGGTGTTCAGGCCGATCCCGAACGACACCTCGGGCGCACCTTGCTCCACGAGCTCACGGTTGAGCTGCGGATTGAGCTCTTGGATCGCGATCGCGCACTCCAAAGCACGCTGCGGATGGTCGTCCATCGGCAGCGGAGCACCCCAGACCGCGAACACCTCGTCGCCGACGTACTTCATGAGCGTGCCCCGCATCGCGAGCACGACGTCGGTGACGCGGTCGTAGTAGTGGTTGAGCATCACGCGCACGATCGCGGGTTCGAGGTTCTCGGACAGCGCGGTGAAGCCGCGGAGGTCGCAGAACAGGACCGTCATCTCGAGGCGCTCTCCCTCGATCGCGTTACCGGCGCGATCCTCCTCGACCAGGCGTTGCGCGACCGCCGCGGGCACATACTGCGAGAACAGCGCGGTGACCCGCCGACGTTGGCGCGTCTCACCGAAGTAGCGCAGCCCGAGACCACCGATGAAGGCGACGATGACCGCGATCGACGGGTACACGAAGTTGTACACGTGCCCGTCGTTGAACTGCGCGAACGCGAACACCACGTAGCCGAAGCCCACGAGCAGCGTGATCAGGATCGACGCCCACAACGGCAGCAGCAGCACCGCGGTGCCGACGATCGCAGTGATCGCAGCCACCCACAGCAGCGTCTGCGAATCGGGCACGGGATCGAGGTAGGTGCCGGTCAGGATGGTGTTCGCCGCGTTGGCGTGGAACATCACCCCGGGGAGATCGCTCGACTTGTTGACCGGCGCGGTCTTCACGTCGCCGAGGGTCGTGGCCGTCGCGCCGACGAAGACGATCTTGCCGGCGACGTCCTTCTTGGGGAACGTGCCGTCGATGACGTCGGCTGCGGAGATCACCTTGGACGTGCCGGAGAGGTTGGGCGAGAAGTTGAGCAGCATCGACTTCGCATCACGCGTGGGGACGAACCGATCGCCGATCTGCACGCCATCGGGACGCACGACGAAGTCGTTGGGGTCGAGACCGCGGTACCTCATCACCGCGGCGACCGCGAGCGCGGGGATGAAGCGATCGTTCGACGGCGACGACACGACGAGGGGCACGCTCCGGCTGATGCCGTCGCTCGGATCCTTGTTCAGGTGCACCTGACCGACGGTGGCGCCGGTGGTCTCGGCGATGACCGGCGAGATGGGGCTCAGGTCCGACGTCGAGTACACGCCGTCGCGCGCGGGACCGATCGTCGGCTCCTGTGCCAGCACGACGTTGCCGGCCCGGTCGATCGAGTCGCGGATCGCGGCGTCGCCGTCCTTCGCCTCGCGGTAGATCACGTCGAACGCGATCACCCGCGCGCCGGCCGCATCCAGATTGTCGATCAGCCGGGCGACGTCCTCCCGTGGGAGCGGATAGCCCAGGCCCTCGGTGTTGATCGTCTTGGTGTCGAAGCCGACGACGGCGATGTTCTGATCGTCCGGAGCCGACGGGAAGAGCGCGTCGGTGGCCCGGCGCTGGAAGCCGCCGAAGACCTCCGCATTGAGTCCGATCGCGGCCAAAGCGGTCACCGACAGGGTGAGGGCGAGGATCGACACGATCCGGCGGACCACCACTCGACGCTTCAGTTCGCCGCCTCCGCTCCCGGCGCGCCGCACGGGAACCGCGGCGCGGATGACCAACACAGCTTCGCGCGCGGGTGATAATGCAGCGGATGCACCCCACCTTCGCCGTCGAGTTCACGACGGCCGTCCTGGTGATCGTCGCCGTGGTGTCGGTCGTCCTGCTGGTCCTCATCATCGTGGCGCCCTGGCGCCAGGTGCGCGACGAGCCGCCGATGGACAAGTCCGTCGAGGCCAAGCTCCTCA
>DASUAS010000108.1:0-8742 GCA_035763625.1 Acidimicrobiia bacterium | reverse complement strand
GGTGACCCTCGACGGCGTCCCGGTCGTCGTGCGTGACGACCTCGTCTACTACCTGCTGAACAAGCCGACCGGGTACGTGAGCACCGCGTCGGATCCCGAGGGCCGCGCGACGGTGGTCGAGCTGGTCCCGGCCACGCCCCGCGTGTACCCCGTCGGACGCCTCGACTACGACACCGAGGGCTTGCTGCTGCTCACCAACGACGGCGACCTCACGCACCTGCTCACCCACCCGCGCTTCGGCGTGGTGAAGACCTACCTCGCCGAGGTCGACGGCGACCCGTCGCCGGCCGCGGTGCGCACGCTGCGCGAGGGCGTCGCGCTGGACGACGGCGTCACCGCACCGGCGCGGGTCAGCGTCGTGCAACGCGGCGGCGCGACGACCGCGGTCGAGCTCGCCATCCACGAGGGCCGCAACCGTCAGGTCCGCCGGATGTGCGAGGCGGTCGGCCACCCGGTCGTGCGGCTCGTGCGCACGCGGATCGGACCGTTGCGCGACGGGTCGTTGAAGCCGGGTACGTGGCGCGCGCTCACCCCGACGGAGGTGCGTCGGCTCTACGAGGCGGCATCGGTCGACACCCCGAACCCGCCGGCCAACCCACCGGGCGACGACGAGACCCCGGGCTAACCTGCTTCACCCGATGAGACTCCATGCGCTGCGCGGCGCGATCACCTGCGCCGAGGACTCGAAGGCGGAGATCGACGCCAAGACCGCGCTCCTCGTGAAAGAGCTCTTCGCCCGCAACGAGCTCACCCACGGCGACGTCGTGAGCATCCTGTTCACCACCACGCCCGATCTCACCGCCGAGTTCCCGGCCAGCGCCGCCCGCGCCGCGCTCGGTCTCGACCAGGTCGCGCTGCTCGGCGCGCAGGAGCAGGACGTCCCGCACGGCACGCCGAGGTGCATCCGCGTCCTCGTGCACTGCTACTCCGAACGGTCGCGCGACCAGCTGCAGCACGTGTTCCTCGAGGGCGCGGCCGCGTTGCGCGCCGACCTCGCCGGCGCCGACTGACGGCGCCGTGGCCGAACCCACGTCCGTCGCGCTCGTCGGCACCGGTCTCATCGGGGGCTCGATCGGGCTCGCGCTGCGACGCGCGGGCGTGACCGTCTGCGGCTTCGACCGCGACCGGGCGCGTGCCGCGGCTGCGCTCGACGCCGGCGCCGTCGACCAGCTCGCCCCCGACCTCGCCGGCGCGGTCGCCGACGCCGATCTCACGGTGGTCGCGGTGCCGGTGGGCCACGTGGCCGACGTCGTCGTCGAGGCCCTCGACGCGGGCGCCCGCCTGGTGACCGACGTGGGTTCGGTGAAGGCGCCGGTCGTCGCCGCGGTCGAGGCCAGCCGACCCGATGCCGCGCCCCGCTACGTGGGGGGCCATCCGATGGCCGGCTCGGAGCAGGAGGGGTTGGCGGGAGCGAGCCCCGACCTCTTCGTGGGGGCCACGTGGGTGCTCACGCCCACCGGTCGCACCGATCCCGCGGTCTTCGCCGAGGTGCGTTCCTGGGTCAGCGATCTCGGCGCCGAGGTGATCGCGGTGGCGCCCGAGCTGCACGACGCGCTGGTCGCGGTGGTGAGCCACGTCCCCCAGCTGGCGGCGTCGACGCTGATGAACGTGGCCAACCGCGGCGGCGACGACCACGCGGTGCTGCTGCGGCTGGCCGCCGGCGGCTTCCGCGACATGACCCGCATCGCGTCGAGCCACCCCGCGATCTGGCCCGACATCTGCCTCGCGAACCGCGACGCCATCGTCGGCACGCTCGACGACTACCTCGACGAGCTCGCCCGGGTGCGGCGCATCGTCGCCGACGGCGACCGCGACGCGCTGCTGGCGCTGCTCGCCGACGCCCGGGCCGCGCGCCGCAACCTGCCCGTCGGCATCCCGGTCGAGGAGTCGCTCGTCGAGCTGCGCGTGCCGGTCGAGGACCGCGAGGGTGTGATCGCCGACGTGACCACGCTCGCGGCCCGCTTCGGCATCAACATCGCCGACCTCGAGATCGCGCACTCGATCGAGGGCCGCGCCGGTGTGCTCGTGCTCGTCGTCGCCGACCGCAACCTCGACGCGTTCGAAGCTGCACTCGTGGAGCACGGCTTCCACGTCGCCCGGACGCCGCTGTCGTGAACGCGCCCGACGAGCTGGTCCTGGCCGGACCGCGGCCGCTGCGCGGCCGGTTGCGGGTCCCGGGCGACAAGGGCATGTCGCACCGCGCGCTGCTGTTCGCGGCGATGGCCGACGGCAGGTCGCGCGTCAGCGGGCTCGCGGGCGGTGAGGACGTGGGGCGCACCCGCCTCGCGCTCGCGCAGATGGGGATCACCATCATCGTCGACGCCGACGGCCTGGTGACCATCGAGGGACGGGGGGTCGACGCGCTCGGCGAACCGCCCGCCGTCGTCGACTGCGGCAACTCGGGTACCAGCATGCGGCTGCTCGCCGGGCTGCTCGCGGGACGTCCCTTCCTCTCGATCCTGAGCGGTGACGAGTCGTTGCTCCAGCGGCCGATGGCGCGCGTGGTGGAGCCGCTGCGGGCGATGGGCGCGCACCTCGACGGTCGCGCCGAGGGCACCCTGCCGCCGCTGGTGGTGCGCGGCGGCGACCTCCGGGGCGGCGTCCACCAGCTCCGGGTCGCCAGCGCGCAGGTCAAGACCGCGCTGCTGCTCGCGGGGCTGCAGGCGAGCGGCGTCACCGAGGTCGCGGAGCCCGCGCCCAGCCGCGACCACACCGAGCGCATGCTCGGCGCGCTCGGTGCCCCGATCACCCGGGTCGACGAGCGCACCGTGCGCGTCACGGCCGGCGCACCGCGTGCGTTCGAGCTCGCGGTGCCGGGCGATCCGTCGTCGGCCGCGTTCTGGGTGGTGGCGGCGACCATCACGCCCGGCTCGGAGCTCGTGGTCGAGGACGTCGCGCTCAATCCCGCGCGCGTCGCGTTCCTCGACGTGCTGCAGCGCATGGGTGCCGCGATCGAGGTGGTCACCACCGACACCCGCCTGGGTGAACCGGTGGGGGAGGTACGGGTCCGCAGCGCCGCGCTCCACGGCACGACGGTGGAGGGCGAGGAGATCCCCGGCGTGATCGACGAGATCCCGGTGCTGGCGGTGGCGGCCGCGTGCGCGGATGGGGTCACCGAGTTCCGCGACGCCGCCGAGCTGCGGGTGAAGGAGAGCGACCGGATCGCCACCGTCACCGAGCTGCTCACCGGCCTCGGGGTGGGCGTCGAGTCCGGTGCCGACCACCTCGTGGTGCGCGGCGGGCGCCTGCAGCCGGGCGCGGTCGACAGCCACGGCGACCACCGCATCGCGATGGCGGGCGCGGTCGCCGCCGGTGTCATCGCCGGGGAGACCCGCGTGCGCGGCTGGCGCGCGGTGGCGACCTCGTACCCCGAGTTCACCGCGCACCTCGCTGCGCTCACCGGGGACGAACCCCGATGAAGGTCGTCGCCATCGACGGCCCCGCGGGCTCGGGGAAGTCGACGGTGGCGCGCGGGGTCGCGGCGGGGCTGGGGTTGCCGACGCTCGACACCGGCGCGATGTACCGCGCGGTCGCGCTCGCTGCTCTCGACGCCGGTGTCGACCTGGCCGACCCCCACGCGGTGGCCGCGGTCGCACGCCGCGCGCGCATCGACGTCGAGGACGGCGCGACGCGTCTCGACGGGCGCGACGTGTCCGACGAGATCCGGGGTCCTCGGGTCACCGGTGCGGTGTCGCAGGTGTCGGGGCACCCGCCGGTGCGCGCGCTGCTCGTCGAGCGGCAGCGGACGTGGGTGCGTGAACACGGCGGCGGCGTGGTCGAGGGCCGCGACATCGGCACCGTGGTCCTCCCCGACGCGCCGCTCAAGGTGTTCATCACCGCCCGCGACGACGTGCGTGCGGCGCGACGGCAACAGGACGAGAGCGTGGCCCGGCGCACCGTGGCGGTCGACGCGGTGCGCGACTCGCTCCAGCAGCGCGACCAGGCCGACGGCACCCTCGGTCGGGCGACCCGGCCGGAGGACGCCGCGCCCGACGCGATCGTGGTCGACAGCAGCGACGTGACCGCGGAGGAGGTCGTCGCCGACGTCCTCGCGCGCGCCGGGCAGGCCTTCGACGGTGCGGGCGGCGGGTGACCTTCTACCAGTTCGCGCGAGGCATCGTGCTCGGCATCTTCAGGGTGGTGTTCCGGATCCGCGTCGTCGGCAAGGAGCGCGTGCCGAAGCAGGGCGCGTACATCGTGGCACCGACGCACCGGTCGATCCTCGACGTGCCCTTCGCCGCCACCATCACGCCCCGCACGGTCCGCTTCCTCGCCAAGGACGACCTGTTCTCGACGCCGATCGGGCGGCGGCTCTTCGATGCGCTCGGTGCGGTGGAGGTGGAGCGCGGCACCGCCGACCGGGGCGCGATGCGCGCGCTGGAAGGCGTGTTGGCGCGCGGGGAGCCGGTCGCGATCTTCCCCGAGGGCACTCGTCGCTCGGGTCCCCAGATCGCCGAGCTCTACGCGGGCGCGGCGTACCTGAGCGTGAAGTTCGGCGTCCCGATCGTGCCGGTGGGCATCGGCGGCAGCGAGCACATCCTCCCCAAGGGGAAGGTGCTGCCGCGGGTGCACCGGGTGGCGGTGTCGGTCGGCGAGCCGCTCAGCCCGCCGGTGCTCGAGGGTCGCGCCCGGCGCGGTGCGGCGAAGCTCCTCACCGAGGCACTGCAGACGTCGTTGCAGGCCTGCTTCGACGACGCCACGCGGCTCGCGAACTGACGCGGGTCCCTAGCCGGCGAGCACGTCGGAGGCGTCGACCCGACGGTCGTCGGTGAACGCACCGGCCGTGGTCGGGGCATGGGCCGTCCCTCTGGACGGGAGCGGCCCGCCGAACAGGGCCGGCGCGGCGACGTCGAGCACGCCCATCAGCTCGCGCAGCTCGCGCGGCGGAGGGAAGTACTCGTCCTCTTCGGTGACGTGCACGGGCACCACGCCGTCGGTGGGGGCCAACCGGGCGATCACCGCCTGCACGAGGTCCTCGGGCGCGCTCGCGCCGGCGGTGACGCCGACGACGTGCGCATCGAAGAGCGCCTTGGTGTCGGGTGAGTCGGCATCGAGCTCGTCAGGGCCGTCGATGCGCACCACGGTCGGACAGCCGGCCGCGCTCGCCACCTTGGCCAGCGCGAGCGTGTTCGACGAGTTGGCCGAGCCGATCACCACGATGGCGTCGGCCTCCGCCGCGATGGCCTGCAGCGCGGCCTGGCGGTTGGTGGTCGCGAAGCAGAGGTCGTTGCGTGCCGCGGTCCACAGCGCGGGGAACTCGGCGCGGGCGCGGTCGGCGATGCCCTCCCAGTCGTGCATCGAGAGCGTCGTCTGCGCGAGGAGGGCCACCTTGGTCGGGTCGTCGACGGTGGGCAGGACGGTGGCGAGGTCGTCCTCGTGCTCCACCAGCCGGATGGCGTCGGGCGCGACGGCCAGCGTGCCCGCGGCCTCGTCGTGGCCGGCGTGACCCACGTAGAGCACGGTGTAGCCCTTGCCGGCGCGGACCTTCGCCTCGTGGTGCACCTTGGTGACGAGGGGGCACACCGCGTTGACCACGAACCGGTCGCGGGCGCGGGCGGCGCGCACGACCTCGGGCGCCGACCCGTGGGCCGAGAGCATGAGCGGCGCGCCGTCGGGGACGTCGTCGATGCCGTCGACGAACACCACTCCGAGCTCGCGGAAGCGGTCGACCACCAGCCGGTTGTGGACGATCTCGTGGTAGCAGTACACCGGCGGCTCGAACACCCGCACCATCCAGGAGAGGGCCTTGATCGCCATCTCCACGCCCGCGCAGAACCCCCGCGGCTGGGCGAGCAGGACAGTCCTCACCTGGGTGTCCACCGGCATGCGATCGAGGGTAGCCAAAGGCCGCACTTCCGAGAGCTGGCCCGTACACTTGCCCCATGTCGACCGCCCGCGTGGTGGCGGTCGCGCCCGGCTCGCCGGCCGCCGCCGCCGGGCTCCTCCCCGGCGACGAGCTGCTCACGCTCAACGGCGAGATGGTGCGCGACGTCATCCGGTACCAGATCCAAGCCGACGAACCGCTCGTCGAGCTCGAGGTGCGCCGCGGTGGCCTCGAGCACCTGGTGACCATCGACAAGGCCGCCGGCGCACCCCTCGGGCTCGACCTCGCCAGCGCGGTGTTCGACCGCGTGCGCACGTGCGACAACCACTGCCCGTTCTGCTTCATCTACCAGCTGCCGCCGAACATGCGGAAGAGCCTGTCCTTGAAGGACGACGACTACCGCCTCTCCTTCCTCTACGGGAACTTCACCACGCTCACCCGCTTCACCGAGGCCGACCTCGAGCGCGTCGTCACCGAGCAGCTCAGCCCGCTGTACGTCAGCATCCACGCCACCGATCCCGACCTCCGCGCCCGCCTGCTCCGCAACCGGCGTGGTGCCACGAGCCTGCGCTGGCTCGCGGCCCTGCTCGACGCCGGCATCGAGGTGCACGGCCAGGTGGTGGTGTGCCCGGGCCTCAACGACGGCGACGCGCTCGACGACACGCTGCTGGGCGTGTTCGACCGCTTCCCCGCGCTGGCGTCGATCGGCGTCGTGCCGCTGGGCGTGAGCGACCACACCACCGAGCCCGAGATGCGTCCACACACGCGCGCCGAGGCGGAGCGGGTGCTCGACGTCGTCGGGGAGTGGCAGGCGCGCTACCTCGCCACGCTCGGACGCCGCCTGGTGTATGCATCGGACGAGTACCACCTGCTCGCGGGGCGACCGTTCCCGGGCCTCGACGCCTACGACGACCTGCCGCAGCACGAGAACGGCATCGGCATGGCCGCGCAGTTCGCCGCCGAGGTGCGGGCCGAGCTCGCGGGTGACGACATCGACGTCGTCGGGACCCGCAGCGGCTTCTTCGCCTGGGTCGAGGGCGCACCGGCCGAGGGCTACCGCGCCCCGCGGCTGGGCGTCTCCTCCTTCGAGACCCCTGTGAAGACCCCCGTCGAGACCCCCGTCGAGTTGCCCGTCACCCTTTCTCTTCGTTGGAACGATTCGGCCGACGATTCGTCGCGCCGCACGGACGATTCGGCCGACGATTCGTCGCGCCGCACGGACGATTCGGCCGACGGTTCGTCGCGCCGTGCCGACGATTCGGCCGACGGTTCGTCGCGCCGTGCCGACGATTCGGCCGACGATTCGTTCCAACGGAACTCGGACGTCTGCATCCTCACCGGGGAGTACGGCGCCCGCATCCTCGAGCCGCTCGCCGACGCGCTCGCCGCCGCCACCGGCGCCACGGTCGACGTGCGCCCGGTGCCGAACCGGTTCTTCGGCGGCAACATCGCGGTCACCGGACTGCTCACCGGCGCCGACGTCGCCCGCGCCCTCGACGGGGTCGCGAGCGACACGCGCGTGCTCCTCCCCGACGTCGTGCTGTCGAACGGCCGCTTCCTCGACGACACCACAGTCGCCGATCTGCCCCGCCCGGTCGAGGTCGTCGCCACCGACGGCGCATCGCTCGTCAAGGCACTCCGCGCGTGAGCGCGCCGCTCCCGGTGGTCGCGGTCGTCGGTCGACCCAACGTCGGCAAGTCGACGCTGGTGAACCGCTTCGTCGGTCGCCGCGACGCGATCGTCGAGGAGAAGCCGGGCGTCACGCGCGACCGCAAGATGCTCGTGGCCGACTGGAACGGCCGCTCGTTCACCGTGGTCGACACCGGTGGTTGGCTCCTCCCCACGTCGGGTGACGGCGCGGCACCGCTGGCGCGCCAGATCAGCGCGCAGGCCGAACGGGCCGTCGCCGACGCCGACGTGATCCTCATGGTCGTCGACGTCAACGTCGGCATCACCGAGGACGACGCGCAGGTAGCGCGCATCCTCCAGCGCGCCGACACCCCGATCCTCCTCGTGGCCAACAAGGTCGACGACGACCGGCGCGAGAACGAGACGTGGGGGTTCTCGCGTCTCGGGCTCGGCACCCCGCACCCGGTGTCGGCCATCCACGGGCGGGGGAGCGGCGACCTCCTCGACGCGCTGGTCGAGGCGTTGCCGCCCGAGCCCGAGGAGCTCCCGGACGAGGCCGCCCTCGCCGGAGACGGCGACGGCATCTTCTCCGTCGCCATCGTCGGCCGCCCCAACGTCGGCAAGTCGACGCTGTTCAACCGTCTCGTCGGGGACGAGCGCTCGATCGTCCACGACCTGCCCGGCACCACGCGCGACGCCGTCGACACGATCGTCGAGACCGACGAGGGCCCGCTGCGCTTCGTCGACACCGCGGGCATGCGGCGGCGCGCCCGCATCGACGAACCCACCGAGTACTTCAGCCTCGTGCGCGCCCTGCAGGCCGTCGACCGCGCCGATGCCGCGCTGCTCGTCGTCGACGCCCACGAAGGCGTGAGCCACCAGGACCAGCGTCTCGCCGAACGCGTCGACGCGGCCGGCACCGCCATCGTGATCGTCCTCAACAAGTGGGACCTGCTCGACGCCGAGGGCCGCGCCCAGGCGAAGATCGACGTCGCCGACCGCTTGGCGTTCCTCTCGTACGCGCCGGTGCTGACGGTCTCCGCGCTCACCGGGAAGATGATGCAGCGCGTGCTCCCGGCGCTGCGCCAGGCCGAGGAGGCGTACCACCGGCGCATCCCGACCGCGGCGCTGAACCGGGTGATCCGCGAGGCGCAGCAGTCGCATCCGCCGCCGGCGGCGAAGAAGCACCGGCCCCGGATCCTCTACGCCACGCAGGGCGCGGCCGACCCTCCGACGTTCACGCTCTTCGCCACCCACGAGCTCCCGCCCACGTACCTGCGGTACGTGGA
>DASUAS010000107.1:0-13289 GCA_035763625.1 Acidimicrobiia bacterium | reverse complement strand
GACGTCGGTCCAAGCGGGCGGTATGGCGAGTGCCCGGATGCGCTGGAGTGCGTCGGCATCGTCGATCCGACGACCATCCGTGTCGTGGTAGCTGAAGCCCCGGCCGCGACGGATCCGCCGGATGGAGAGCTCGTCGCGCGCGCCGTAGCGCAGGTCAGGAAGGGCGACGGGGCTCACCCAACCCAGGTTGCCCCTCGCTCTCGACTCCGCAAACGACGTCCCGCGTCTTCCCGCGTCACTCCAAGGGCGGCAGGCGCTGCGCGTCGGTGAGCACGCGCGCCATCGGATCGCCCTGCTCCGCGACGCGCGCGGGTGCGCTGCGAACGTCCCAACGGTCCGAGCGGAGGTCGGGGTCGTCGAGCTCGTCCCACGTGATGGGGATGGAGACGGGCGCGCCGGGTCCGGCACGCACGCTGTAGGGCGCGACCAGCGTCTTGTTGATCGCGTTCTGCGTGTCGTCGAGCCGGGCCCGCCCGCGGCGCGCCTTGGTCTCCCACTTGTCGCTCACGAGCTCACCGACCACGCCCGCCACTGCGTTCGAGAGCTGTTCTTCCTTGACCGCGTGCACGAGGTGCGGTGGCCGTTGCTGGCGTCGATGCGTCGGTCGTCTGGCACGAGAGGCCTCCTCCGCGTCGCCGTGTTCGTCGGGGCTACCCGTGCTCACCGCACCGGAACTCGCCGCCCGCGCTCGCTTCGGGAGCGGTGCGTCCACCGGTGCTGCCGCGCGTCCCGGCACTCGTCGCGAGCCGGGCTGGATCGACGACCTCGTGACGCATCGCGTCGCGCTGGAGGTGTGGGACCGACGGGCGACCGGGTAGTCCTCGCGTCCACCATCATCGAGCAAAGAGGCGACACATGGACGGAACCACCGACGATCTCAAGGGCCGCGCGAAAGAAGCCGCGGGGGACCTCACCAACGACTCGAGCCTGAAGAACGAAGGACGTGCCGACCGGGCCAGCGGCAAGATGAAGGATGCGCTCGATGACGTGAAGGACGCGGCGGAAGACGCCATCGACGAGGTGAAGGACAAGCTGCACCGAGACTGACGTCTCGAGCGGCGCACTCCAACCACGCTGTTCGGTCGAGGGGTCAGGCGGCGCGTGGGCGCCGCCTGACCTTCTTGACCTTCTTGGCGTCGGCGACGCGGTCACCGAGGGCGGCGAGCTGGTCGCGGTCGATCTTCCGCTTGAGCTCGGGGAACACCTCGTGCTCTTCCTCCTTGACGTGGTGGCGGATGCCCGCGGTCAGCATGGCGACCGCCGCACCGAAGCCGGGTTCGTCGACGAGCTTCTGCAGTTGGCGCAGCCCTTCCCGTGCGAGTCGGTGCTCGACGCCGGCCTCGACCGCCTCTTCCTTGCCGACGACCCGTGCCACCACCGGATAGACGTCTCGCTCTTCGATCGCCATGTGCAGCTCGAGCGCGGACGCAAGCTTCTCGACCGTGGCGCGTCGGCGTGCGCCCGGCTTCGACGACTCCAAGGTGCTCAGCATCGCGGCGACTTCCCGGTGGTCACGCTTGAGGATCGCGACGGGATCGTTCATCACACCCCCCTCTCGTTCGGACGGCGTCACTTCACTGTCCGGAAGCACGCGGAACGAAACGTCGACGCGTCACGCGTCAGCGTCGCGCGAGCTCAGGTGAGATCGCGTCCCGGCGGGCATGATGGAGGACATGCCGGAGACCGCGGATGCGGTGATCAGCGCGATCGGTGACGTCCTGAGCGACCGTCGGGCGTCCCTGGCGGTGGCCGAGTCGTTGACGGGCGGCGAGCTGTCAGCGCGCTTCGCGTGCGCCGAGGGATCGTCGGAGTGGTACCGCGGCGGCATCGTGGCCTACGCGTCCGAGGTGAAGCACTCGCTCCTCGACGTTCCCGACGGCCCGGTCGTGTCCGAAGTCGCGGTGACGGCGATGGCCGACCACGTGGCCGACCTGCTGGGCGCCGACGTCGCGGTGGCGGTGTCGGGCGTCGCCGGCCCCGCACCGCAGGACGACCAACCCCCCGGCACCGTGTGGCTGGCGGTCCGCGCCGGTGGGCGTACGCACACGCGGCTCGAGCACTTCGCCGGCGACGCTCCGGACGTCGTCGAGGCGACCATGGGCTGCGCGGCGGTGTGGCTGCTGGAGCTCGTGCGCGACGCGTCGTGACGGGAACGGTCAGCGGGGCCCGAGCACGCGCGCCTCGTACGCGTCGAGCTCGCGCAGCCAGCTCGCCGCCGACACGTCGCTCGGTGCGCGCCAGTCGCCGCGCGGCGAGAGCGAGCCGCCGGAGCCGACCTTCGGTCCGTCGGGAAGCGTCGACCGCTTGAACTGGCTGGCGAAGAAGCGCTGCAGAAAGACCCGCAGCCAGCGGCAGATCTCGGCGAGGTCGTACTCGTTGTGCGGCGCGTCGGCCCGGCTTGCCGGCCACTCGCCGACGGTGCGGTCACCCCACGCGTGGTGCGCGAGGTACGCCACCTTCGACGGCGAGAACCCGAACCGCAGGACGTGGTACAGGAAGAAGTCCTGCAGCTCGTACGGCCCAACGACCGCTTCGCTCAGCTGCGCCGGCTCGGCGGCGTCGCCGTCGTCGTCGTGCGGTACCAGCTCCGGTGAGACACCGGTCCGGAGGATGTCGTCGAGCGTCGACCGGGTGACCGGATCGAGCGCCTCGTGCTCGCTCACCCACTGCACGAGGTACTGGATGAGCGACTTGGGGACGGAGGCGTTCACCCCGTAGTGCGACATGTGGTCGCCCACGCCGTAGGTGCACCATCCGAGTGCGAGCTCCGAGAGGTCGCCGGTTCCCAGCACGAGCGCGCGGTGCTGGTTCGCCAGGCGGAACAGGAGCGACGTCCGGGCCCCGGCCTGCACGTTCTCGTAGGTGACGTCGTGCACGCGCTCGCCGCGCGCGGCGGGGTGGTCGAGATCCTCCAGCATCTGCATGGCGGCCGGCTTGATGTCGATCTCGTGCGCGCTCACGCCCAGCGTGTCCATCAGGCGGTGCGCGTTGGTGAGGGTCCGGGTGCTGGTCGCGAACCCGGGCATCGTGTAGGCGCGCACGTTCGTGCGCGGGAGCGAGAGGTCGTCCATGCATGCGACCGCCACGAGCAGCGCCTGGGTGGAGTCGATGCCACCCGACACGCCGATCACGATGCGCTCCACCCCACTTCCGCGCAGTCGCGTTCTGAGCCCGCTACGTTGGATCGCGTACACCTCCGCGCAGCGCTCGGCCCGCTCCGACGGGTCGCCAGGAACGAACGGGAAGCGCGGGACGCGCCGCTCCAGCGCCGCGGGCGCGGTCGTGGGCGCGAACTCGGTGCCGATGCGGCGGTACCGCACGCGACGCCGATGGTCCCCGATGCAGTCCACGAAGCTCGTCGTGCGCATCCGGTCGGCGACGAGCCGGTCGAGGTCGATGTCGGCGGTGACGAGTTGGGCGGCGCCGGCGAAGGGGGCCGATTCGGCGAGCACGTTGCCGTTCTCGGCGATGATCGCGTGGCCGTCCCACGCCAGGTCGGTCGTCGACTCGTCCTCCCCCGCGCCGGCATAGACGTAGGCGGCGAGGGCGCGCGCCGACTGCGACGAGCAGAGCTGACGGCGATAGCCCGCCTTGCCGATGGTGAGGTTGCTCCCCGACAGGTTGGCGACCACGGTGGCGCCCGCCATCGCCGCGAACGTGCTCGGCGGCACCGGCGCCCAGAGGTCCTCGCAGATCTCCACGCCCAGCACGAGGTGCGAATGGGATGCGACGTCGAAGAGGAGATCGGTGCCGAAGGGCACGTCGCGCCGGTCGAGCTCGACGGTGTCGACGATCGCCTGTCGCGCCGCGCTGAAGTGCCGCTTCTCGTAGAACTCGCGGTAGTTCGGCAGGTACGACTTGGGGACGATGCCGAGCACCTCACCGCGATGGACGACCGCGGCGACGTTGAAGAGCTGATCACCGACCTGCAGCGGCAACCCGACCACGACCAGGGTCTGGAGCTCCGCGCTCCGCTCGGTCAACTGCAGGAGCGCATCCCGCGCCGACTCGAGCAGCACCCGTTGGTGGAAGAGATCCTGGTTGCTGTAGCCCACGAGGCCGAGCTCCGGGCACACGAGCACCGCGACCCCGGCGGCGTCGGCGTCGCGAGCGATGGCCAGGGTCGACTCCACGTTCGCGGGTGCGTCGGCGAGGTGGACGGTCGGCACCGCGGCGGCGACGCGCGCGAAACCGTGCTCGTACAGGGAGTCAGACGCCATCAGATCGCACTTCCCGGCTCGACAGGGGACAACCGCCGCCGATCCTACGAAAGTCGGCGATGAGCGCGGCGTGGTCCGACGGCCGTTCGGCGCTGCGTTCGCGGTGGTCGATCCACGTGGTGTCGAGCCTGGAGGCGGTGTCGGCGTCGACGGCGATCACGTCGAGACGCATCCCGAGGTTGCGGTCGTAGCCGAATCCGTGCCTCCACCAGGTGAACCGCCGGGACCGTGCACCCCACGTCCGGACGTCGACGTCGACCAACCCCGCGTCGAGGAGCTTCGCCAGCGCCGCCCGCTCGGCGGGCGTGACGTGGGTCGCGCCGAGGAACGCATCGGCATGGAACACGTCGCTGTCGGTGGCGGAGGCACAGCACGTCGGGGTGCACCTGGTCGAGGAAGCGCTCGACCGCTCTGGCGCATCCAGCGCCGCACCGACTCCACCGACACGTCGGCGGGCACAGGAGATGGCAACCAACCGGCAGCAGTCCCGTTTGGCGCCGTCGGACCGCGGGGTAGATGCGGCGAGAGGGCGGGTGACGTACAACAGACAGGTTCACTGATGGCCAAGATCGCATCGGAATCGCTCGTGGAACGGCTCGTCGAGTGGGGCGTCGACACCGTGTTCGGACTTCCGGGCGACGGCATCAACGGTCTGATGGAAGGCCTCCGTCGCCATCAGGACCGAATCCGGTTCGTCCTTGTTCACCACGAGGAAGCGGCTGGCTTCATGGCGACCGCGTACGCCAAGACCACTGGGCGGCTCGGCGTGTGCCTCGCCACGTCGGGCCCCGGGGGCGTACACCTCTTGAACGGCTTGTACGACGCCAAGCTCGATCACATGCCGGTGCTGGCCATCACGGGGATGCAGGAGACGCAACTGCTCGGCACCGGCTACCAGCAGGAGGTGCACCTCGAGAAGCTGTTCATCGACGTCGCCGAGTACGACGTGATGGTGCACGCTCCGTCCCAGGTGGTGACGCTGGTCGACATCGCAGTGCGCCATGCGCTCGCGCGACGAACCGTCGCGCACATCACCTTTCCGAACGATCTGCAGGTCGCGGATGCCGACGCGAATCCGTGGCAGCACGTGGCGCCGGCCCGCGCGCCGATGACCGCGCCGGTGTTCCTGGCCTCGCCGGGCGCTGCCCGCCGGTCCGACCTGGTGGCCGCCGCTGCCGTCCTGAACGAGGGCACCAAGGTGGCGATGCTCGTCGGCGCGGGTGCGTTGGGTGCGCGATCCGAGGTGCTCGCGGTGGCCGAGCGCCTCGGGAGCCCGATCGTGAAGACGCTGCCCGGCAAGGCGGCAGTGCCCGACGACCACCCGTTGACGACGGGAGGAATCGGCCTGCTCGGTACGGCTCCGTCGGAAGATGTGATGGACGGGTGCGACACCCTCTTCATGGTCGGCACGAACTTTCCGTACACGAAGCACCTTCCGGAGTCGGGCCAGGCGCGGGTCGTGCAGATCGACGTCGATCCGACGATCGTCGGTACGCGGGTCGCCACCGAGGTGCCGGTGGTCGGGGACAGCAAGGAGTCGCTGGAGGCGCTGCTGCCCATGCTGGACGACAAACGGGATCGGTCGTTCCTCGAACGGGCGCAGCAGGGGATGGCCGACTGGCGTGAGCGCATGATCGCGATGGAGAGCGCGGACCGGGACCCGATCCAGCCGCAGTACCTGATGTCGCTCATCGACCGGTTCGCCGACGACGACGCGATCCTGGCCTCCGACTCAGGGACGATCGCCACGTGGTCGGCTCGGCACTGGCGCATCCGTGGCGACCGCTTCTTCCTGCTCTCGGGCAACCTCGCGACGATGGCGCCCGGTCTGCCGTACTCGATCGCTGCTCAATGGGCGCATCCCGGGCGGCAGTGCATCGCGTTCGTCGGCGACGGCGGATTCGCAATGCTGATGGCGGAGTTCGACACGGCGTGCCGTTACGGACTGCCGATCAAGGTGTTCGTCAACAACAACTCGTCGCTGGGCCAGATCATGTGGGAGCAGATGGTCCTGGGCTATCCCGAGTTCGGCATCCGCTACGAGCAGTACTCGCACTTCGCGCCCTGGGCCGAAGCGTGCGGCGCACGGGCCTGGGAGGTCACCAAGCCTGAACACTTGGAGACGACGGTGCGCGCGGCACTCGCACACGGGGGACCGGCGCTGGTCGATGTCCACGTGAACCCCGACGAACCGCCGATGCCCGCCAAGGTGACGTACGAGCAGGCGAAGGGGTTCGCCCGGGCCTGGCTGCACGGCCAGCCGCGCAAGGCGACCATCGCGTCGACGTTGTTCCGCGACAAGATCGACCAGTTCCGCTCGTGAGCAGGAAGGCGCACTGATGAGCTCGGAGCCGCGCCACGTGCTCGACCGCATGGTCCACGACATCGAGACCGGACGCTTCGAGCGTTCGCTCGCCGCGCTCACCGCCATCGGCGCGCTCGTGACCGGGTTCGAGATCTACCTCGAGCACGACCGCGCGAGCTTCGGCAACGGGATGATGTGGTGGCCAGTGGCGCTCACTCCCGTGGTCTCGCTGGCGGGCGTCGGGGGCGTCTTCTCGAAGCGCCTCGCGAAGACAGCCCTGCCGATCGTATCGGCGCTCCTCGTTGCCAACAGCGCGCAAGGCACGTATCTCCACGTTCGCGGCATCATGCAACGTCCCGGAGGTTGGCGTGAAGCTCGCTACAACGCCGAGATGGGTCCGCCGTTGTTCGCACCCGCACTGGCCGGACTGGTCGGAGGCATGGGCCTGCTGGCCGCGATCCTGCGTCGCGAGGACTGATGGGCTCCACTGGCGCGACACCCGGCGGCCACGACCGCTTCCCCGGCTTCGACGTGATGAGCGAAGCCGGGCATTGGGACGACGTGACGCGTTCTGTGGTCCAGCGGCGACTGGCGTCGCCCGGGCCGCTGTCGTTCTTCGACGCCGCCGAGGAGGTCACCGCACGAGCGCTGTGCGATCGACTCCTCGCGCAGGACGCTGCGCCGCGCGTGCCAGTGGTCGAAGCCATCGACGAGCGGCTCCGTCGCCACGAAGGCGACGGCTATCGCTACGACGACATGCCGGAGGACTGGGACGCGTGGAAGCGCTCCCTCGCCGCCCTCGATGACGACTCGCGTCGATCTCACAATCGACGCTTCGCGGCCCTGGAACCCTCGACCCAACGTGACCTGATCGACGACGTGCGCCGGCACGAAGGCGACTGGCACGGCATGCCCGCCCAACGGATCTTCGCCCTTTGGATGCGCTACGCGGCAGCCGCGTTCTACTCGCATCCGTGGGCGTGGAACGAGATCGGCTTCCCCGGACCCGCGTACCCGCGCGGGTACAAGGCGATGGCGCCGGGGCAGCGGGAGCCGTTCGAAGTGGCTGAGGCGGACGCGCGCGACCCGATTCCGTGGGTGCAGCGTGTCGATGCCGCACACCGAGCTCACGACGGACATGGGCGGCCGGATGCGAGCTGACCGTCGCGGCGTCCGGGCGCGCAACGAGTCCGCGTGGTTGCTCCCCAACGACGGGACGCGCACCAACCACGCGTTGCGTCGCGACATGCGCCGGTTCGACTGCGAAGACGAAGTCGACCTCGTGGTCGTCGGATGTGGAGCGGGAGGAGGCGTGCTCACGCAACGTCTCGCACGACGAGGTTGGAACGTGGTCACCCTTGACGCGGGCCCGTGGTGGGATCCCGATCGTGATTGGGTGAGCGATGAGCGTGGCGCGCACCACTTGTATTGGACTGACCCACGCGTGATCGGGGGCACGGATCCGGTTGCGCTCGGCGCCAACAATTCGGGTCGGGGAGTGGGTGGGTCGATGATCCACTTCGCCGGTTACACGCCGCGGTTCCACCCATCCGACTTCCGCACGTACACGAACGACGGTGTCGGGGCCGACTGGCCGATCGCATACGAAGACCTCAAGCCCTACTACGAGCAGATCGAGCAGGAGCTCCCGGTCGCGGGCGACCGCTGGCCGTGGGGGGATCCGCACGGCTACCCGCAGCGCCCCCACCCGGTCTCCGCCAATGGACTGCTCTTCCAACGCGGGGCCCACCGGAGCGGTGTCGCGGTCCGGGTCGGTCCCGTCGCGATCTCGAACGGGCGCTTCGGGAACCGGCCCCACTGCATCTACCGAGGCTTCTGCCTCCAAGGCTGCAAGGTCAACGCCAAGGCCTCCCCGCTCATCACCCACGTCCCCGACGCGCTCGCGCACGGCGCCGAGATCCGGCCCGACTCCATGGTGGCTCGCATCCTGGTGGACGACCAGCGCCGCGTCACCGGGGTGACGTACTTCCACCAAGGTGTCGAATACCGTCAGCGAGCACGGGCAGTCGCGGTCGCCGGCTACTCGATCGAGACGCCGCGCCTCTTGTTGAACTCGGCCTGTCGCCAGTTCCCCGACGGGATCGCCAACGACCACGACCTCGTCGGGCGGTACGTCATGGTGCAAGGCGCACCGCAGACCGCGGGTCGGTACCGGGAGCAGGTGCGTCCTTACAAGGCGCCGCCGCCCGAGGTGTCCAGCGAGCAGTTCTACGAGACCGACCCGTCGAAGCCCTACCGGCGCGGCTTCTCCCTTCAGTGTGTGTCTCCCTTGCCGATCGCCTTCGCGGACCACGTCGTGGCGCAGGGTCACTGGGGTGAGGTGCTGCGCGAGTACATGCGGGACTACGTGCACTGGGCGACCTTCGGCGCGCTCTGTGAGTTCCTCCCTCAGGCCGAGAACCGTGTCACCCTGGCCGCAGAGACCGACCGCCATGGGTTACCCATCGCCCGCTTCGACTACAGCCAGTGCGACAACGACAACCAACTCGTCGACGCCGCCCAACGCGTGATGGAAGACATCCACCACGCGGCCGGCGCCGAGGAGGCCATCACCATCAGGCGCTACGCCCATCTCGTCGGCGGCTGTCGCATGGCGGGCGACGAGCGCCACGGGGTGGTTGACGCCAACCACCGGAGCTTCGCCGTGTCGAACCTCTTCATCGTCGACGGCAGCGTGATGCCCACCCAGGGCAGCGCCAACCCCGCGCTCACGATCATGGCGCTGGCAGCCCGGGCCGCCGACGTCATGAGCGGTTGTCAGAGGTCGTGAGACGGGCCGGAGCACACGGTGTGCGCTCGAATGGTTGCAATTTCTCAGCCGATTCACGCTCGGCGCTCGCGACGAGGCCTCGACGGAAGTGGAGGCCTGGCGTCGCTACCCGGTTGTTGGTTGGGTCAGGTCATGTCATGTGGCTGGTTGCCTGACCGGGGAGAGCGGCGAAGTTGGGCACGTCAGTGCGTCAACCAGTGAAGGTAGGCGACCCGGAAAGCGCAGTTGCAGCTGGTGCGTCCGCGGCGGTCGGTACGACTGTCGTCGTCGTCGGCGTCGTCGTGGTGGGGGTCTCCTCGACGCATCACGCGCCGTGTGGCAACAACTCGCATGGGCAGAGCATCCGTGGTGTTGGTCGTGGCGTTCGGACACTGGTACCGCAATCGATGAAGTCGTGATGGGATCGACGCAGTCGATGGCCAACCGCAGCTCCATGCAGGTCTCCGGCAGCTCAAAGCCGCAGCGACTCGATGACGCGCAATGCCTGCACCAGCGTTGTATCGAGCCAGGGTGCAAGGGTGGCGCTGCGTTCGTCGTTGTTGATGAACACGTGGCGGCAGGCCCACTCGGTCTGCAAGGTGCGATTGAAACGCTCGACGTTCCCGTTTTCGCCAGGGACCGCCGCTGATCCTGCGAAGGTGGGCGCTGAGCGCGGCAGGACCGACGGTCGTCGGGCGCGGCGTCCGATCCTCGACGTCGACCGGACCCGCGCCGAGCAACCTTTCAATTCCTCTTGGTTTCTCGGTCAGCGCTCGGTGAATTGTCGCCGCTCGGTTGCACGATCGCGTCGGTCCGGCCGAAGACTCGGGGACGTCGGGCAGGCATCTCCGGGCAGGGCAAGGGGGAACCAGGTCGCATGCCGCTCGAGACCGTGCTCGTCCACGCGTCACTCGGTCGCTGACGCCGATGCGAGACCTCTTCGAAGATGTCCGCCAGATCCGATGCGAGCGGAGGCTCGGCTGGATCGCGCTCGTCGCGACGATTCTCTTCTTCGTCGGTGCCGAGTGGCACACGGTCGGCGTCGTCCGCCGCGCGGTCGGTGAGCGCGATCTCGCCGCCGCGTCGCTTGCCGTGTTGTTCGCGCTCGTCCTCTTGACGCTGCTGAGTGGGAGCGTCCTGTACCAGATGTGCCGCTTCGGCTTCCTCGAGCGCGTGCCCGTGGACGGTTCGGACCGGCTCCCCGGCGTTCGCCGACTCGTACGGGGTGACGACGCCCCGTCTGTGCTCATGCTCATCCCGTCGTACAAGGAAGAGCCGGCGGTGATCCGCCAAGCCATCCTCTCCGCCATGCTGCAGGACCACGCGAACCGGCGGGTGGTGCTGCTCATCGACGATCCGCCACCTTCGGGGGGCGCCGACTCTCCATTGCTGGAGGCGACCCGTCGGCTGGTCGACGAGCTCGATTGGGAGTTCGACTCACCGAGGCGACGAACGCGGCAGCTCCACGCCGCGCTGCGGGACGGCCTCGACCGCGGCGAGCCGGTGCACCGCTGGCGTACCGAGCTGCACGACGAGATCGAGGCGACGGAGACATGGCTCGAGCACCTCATCGAGACGGAAGGCGTGGGTTCGCACACCGACGCCCACTTCGTCGACCGGGTCTTGCGCGTCTGCTCGTCCGACCTGCGAAGCATGGCCGACGCGCTCGCGACCGAGTCGTCCGCGGAAGCGCTCCTCGTGTGCTCGGGTCGGCTCCGAGCGTTGTTCGACGTCGAGCTGTCCCGGTTCGAGCGCAAGCAGTGGGTCAACCTCCCGCACGAGGCCAACAAGGCGATGAACATCAACGCCTACCTCTCGCTGGTCGGGAAGGCCTGGGCCTTCGACGCCGACGAACACGACCAGCTCTTCCTCACGACGAGCGTGACCGAGCGCGCCGACCTCTTCGTGCCCGACCCCGCGTACGTCGTCACCCTCGACGCAGATTCGATGCTCGACCCGCACTACGTCGTACGACTCGTCGGTCAGCTCGAGCTCACCGAACACGAGCGGGTCGCGGTGATCCAAACCCCGTACAGCGCGGTGCCAGGCGCTCCGACGTCGCTGGAGCGCGTCGCGGGTGCCACGACCGATCTTCAGTACATCGTGCACCAAGGCTTCACCCATTGGGACGCGACGTTCTGGGTCGGGGCGAACGCGGTCCTGCGCATGTCTGCCATCCGTTCCATCGCAACTGCTGACGTGGAGCGCGGATGGCCGATCGTGCGCTTCGTCCAGGACCGCACGGTGATCGAAGACACCGAGTCGAGCATCGACCTCGCCGCTTCCGGATGGCAGCTCCACAACGTGCCCGACCGCCTGTCGTGGTCGGCGACGCCACCTGACTTCGGCGCGTTGGTGATCCAGCGCCGACGGTGGGCGAACGGCGGGCTGATCATCTTCCCGAAGCTGCTCCGTTGCCGTCGGCACCTCTCTCGGGCCACGTTCCTGCTCCGCGGTCACTATCTGGTGTCGCCGGCGGTGTCCAACCTCGCGGTGCTGCTCCTCGTGCTCGGACCGTTCGGCGCCGTGTTCCAAACCTTCTGGCTGCCGTTGTGCGCCCTGCCGTACTTCTGGATCCAGCACCGTGATCTGCAGCGGCTCGGGTACCGCCGGGCGGAGATCCTCCGGATCTGGGCGCTCAACCTGCTCCTCGTACCGGTCAATCTCGCCGGCGTGTCGAAGTCGTTGCAGCAAGCGGCGATCGGCGCCAAGACCCCGTTCGCGCGCACTCCGAAGGTCGAGAACCGCACCCGGATCCCGCGGCTGTACATCGCGGCACCGCTGGCATTCGCGGTGAGCGCGGTCGTCTCAGCCTGGCTGCACCTGCGTCACGGCTTCGGGATGGACACGGCCTTCGCGTTCATCACCGTCGGGTTGCTGTTGTACGCCATGTACGCCTTCGTCGGGCCACGGGCCGTGTTCGACGACCTCGTGCGACCCGAACCGACGACCGACACCGAAGACTCGTGCGAGATCCCAGCGAATCCGGATGTGTGGTCGCCGTCCTGACCTGCATCTCGTGGAGCGGACGACGGGATTCGAACCCGCGACCCCAACCTGGGCAAGGCCGGTTGCCGAGGCTGTGACCTGCACAGACGCGGGGCGTGGCGCCGTTATCGGGCGTTTGCCGCTGGGTGTTGCGGTGCGTTCCTGGATGTTTCTCGGCAGTCCGCGGACTTGTCGCGGACTTCACCGCGAGCTCTCCGACCCATCCGTCATCGCCAGCATTCGCGGGATCCCGTCCTCCCCCACTGATCTCCCGCCGCAGTTCTGGCGCGGGCCCCCGACGTGACCCGCGTCGTCGGGTGACGGATGGGGGCCGCGAGTTCCGTGTCCCGCTTCTGATCAGGCGGACGGCGGTGTCGTCACAAGTCGGGGCCGCAGGCTGTCGCTCCGGACGTCGGTCTTGGGAACGATGAGGCTACGGCGTGGCGCTGCCGGGCTCGCCGGAACTCGACGACGCTTCGATCGGCGCTGGCTTGCCGCCGGAAGTGATCGTCACCTTCCGGGGCTTCGCCCCTTCCGCCACCGGAATGCTCAGCGTCAGGACGCCCTGGTCATAGGTCGCCTCGATGTGGTCAGTGTCGAGGCTGTCGCCCAGCATCAGCTGGCGGCTGAACGTACCCACCGGCCGCTCCGACGCGACCACTTCGTCGCCTTCCACCGTGTGCCACGAGCGTTCCGCCTTCACAGTCAAGGCGTTGCGCTCGACCGTCAACTCAATCGAGTTGGGATCCACCCCTGGCAGGTCGAAGTGCACGACGAAGTGGTCGCCGTGCCGAAACGCATCCATGGGCATCATCCGGGCAGGCGGCGTCCGGGCGCCCAACAGCTGTTCGGTCAACCGGTCGAAGTGTCGCCCGCCAGCGGCATGGGACCACTGGAGCGTGACGAGCGCCAGGAGCATGGGACCACCCCAGCGCCAGTGATGGGACCACCCCGCCGCCAGTGATGGGACCACTTGGGGTCCACCTTCGTCGGTCTCGCTGACGTT
>DASUAS010000106.1:0-20545 GCA_035763625.1 Acidimicrobiia bacterium | reverse complement strand
CCGAGGCCTGGATCGTGGGCTACGAGCGCGGCGCCGGTCTGGACGCCGCGCTCGCTGCCGGCTTCATGGCGGTCGGACCGCTCCGCGTCTGGAACCGGAATCCCGCGCGTCCCTGACCATCCGCGGGTGCAACTGCCGACCTCTGGGACGGCCGGCTCCATCGCGGCCCGGTGACGGACAACGCGATCGAGTTCCTCGTCGCCCTCGAGCAGCTCGTCGACGCCCGCGCCGCCATCCGAAGAGTGAGCCACCACCGCGAGCTCACCGTTCAGGCGATTCCGCACCGGCTCTTTGGTGGCTGGGCAGTTGACTTCCACGTCGGCAGAACCACAAGGCATCACGACGACATCGACATCGCCGTCCGGGTTGCCGACTCCAGCCGGGTCCACACCATGCTCTCGCAGCGTGGATGGGACGTCGTCGACGAAGCCGATGGCTACCGCACGTACCAACGGGGCGGCCTGCGCGTTGATGTGGCGTCGGTCGACGACGATGACTCCGAATGGCCGCGTTGTCGTCAGACCTGAAAGAGCTCGCGGAGAACGTCAGCGCCAGCAAGATCGGGTGCTGTCGCTCGGAGCACAAGTGCACCCTGCGCAGTTGAGAGATCCCACCCGGCCCACGCGCAACACTCGCGTTCTGCTGCGACGAGATCCGCGAGCGCCTGGGCGGCGCGCTCAGCGAAATGGATCTCGACGCCGTTCGGGATCCGCGCTCGAACAGTCGCTGCATCGCCAAGGAGCAGCTTCCATCGATCGAGCCGATCGGCGTAAGCGTCACCCTGGAGGGAACATGCGATGGGGATCCTCGCCACGCTCACAGGCTAGGACCCGGCAGAACGCCGGCGAGCCGGGGAACGGCTTCGCGGGCGGCGACGAAGGCGTCGGCTTCTGTCGGAAGTTCGTGATGCGAGTAGTACGCGACGGGCGTCCAGGCGACCATCTCTTCAGGGTCGCGTCGCAGCTCCTCGAAACCGAACGTGCCATCGAGTCGAGCGAAGACGTCGACGCAGCGATCGACCGCAGAGGTCGAGGGACTCGCGAGCACTCGCCGTGATGGATCGAGCCGCGCCGACATGGCGCGGAGTGTACGAGCGTGCTCCACGTGGCAGTGCTCTGCCTGCCGCACAAGATCTCCGCGAACCGCCGCTGCGATGAGTTTCGCGGTGCGCGGTCGTCCAACTGATCATGAGCGTCCGCTCGGGGCGACGGGGTTGCAAGAAGGAGAGCTCGACGATGAACGCGATGGCGCGCCGGATGTTCGAGCTCGTCGAGCCGATCGGTGTCATCCCCTACTCGGCCGACGAACCCAACGAGACGATGTTCGCCTTGGGGTTCACCGACTACTGGGACATCTACTTCGCCGGACGGGCGGCGCCCCTTGGCCTCGTCCCCGCCGAGGTGGTGGACGCGCTCTTCTACAACTTCGCTCCCGGTGAGGTGGCTCGCCACATCCCGAAGGTGTGGCGCACCACCACGCCCGAAGCGGCGATCGCCGCTCGTCAGGCCGGCTGTGCGAAGGCATTGCGGCGCATTCTCGGCGATCACGTCGAGACTCCTGCGTTCGCGCGCGCCGCTGACCTGCTGCTCGAGGCGGCGACCAGCGCGCCGTTCGAGGGCCGGCCGATGTACGCCGCGCTGCGAGCGATCCCGATCCCCGACGACGTGGTGGCCCGTCTCTTCCACGCAGCTTCCCTGCTGCGCGAGCACCGTGGCGACGGGCACATCGCGGCCTTGATGATCGAGGGTGTCGGCGGCCTCGAAGCGCACGTCCTCCTCGCCCTCGACATGGGCATGCCCGCGGAGAAGTTCGGCCGAATCCACCACCTCCCCGCTCCACAGCTCGCCGTCGTGATCGACGGGATGCGCGACCACGGCCTGATCGGAGACGACGGTTGGCTGAGCGAACAGGGTCGCGCCGTCAAACGACGGGTCGAGGAGCGCACGGACGACCTCGCGGCGAAGCCCTACGAGAACCTCGAGGCCGGCGAGCTCGACGAGCTCATGGCGACGCTCGAGCCGCTCGCCACTCTGCTGCTCGCCGCCCAGGACTCGTAGACGAAGGAGCGACACTCCGGTTCGCCACATCCTCAGCGGCTCACACCCGCCAGGGTCGGAGGCGTGCAACCAGCGACGGCGCTCCAGCGAGTTGCCGTACTTCCGGATGAGCCCACGGCGGCCGCCGCGGTCTTCGGCGCCCGGTCTAGGACTTGGCGGCTTCGTGGATCTTGAACGGAGGCGTGTCGCCCAGCGGCGGCTGCGCCGCGTTGACGAGCTGCTCGGCTTCCTCGACGTCGGCCTCGGTGAATCGGCGGGTCGTGCAGCAGAACTCGACCAGCGTGCCGTTGGGATCGTTGGCGTAGATCGACGTGCACCAGCCGTGGTCGATCTCGATCACGTCGTGGCCGTGGTCGAGCAGGCGCTGGCGCCGCGCCGCGAGGTCGTGAAGCGACGACGACGCGAACGCGATGTGGTTCACCCACGTGGGGAGGCCGAGCCCGCGGCTGATCGCGGGGTCGAACTCCGGGATGGTCTCGTCGTGCAGGTCCCACACCGCGAACAGCTGGCCGTCACCGGTGTCGAAGAACACGTGGCGCGCCCATCCGGTCTGCTCGAGGGTGGGCGCGGCCTCCACCTTCACCAACGGGAAGCCCATCGCCTCGGTGTAGAACGCGCGGGTGGCGTCGAGATCACGAGTGGCCACGGCCACATGGTGGAACGGCATGCGCGCACCCTACCGTCAGCCGTAACCTCGGCCCCGTGCCGATGCCAGCGCGTCCGCTGTACGCGGGTGATCTCGATCCCGACCCGTTCGTGCAGTTCCGGCAATGGTACGCCGACGCCGAGGAGCACGGTCAGCTCCAACCCGACGCGATGGTCGTGGCGACGAGCACGACCGATGGTCACCCCTCGGCGCGCATGGTGCTGCTGCGCGGCGTCGACGACCGCGGGTTCTGGTTCTTCACCAACTTCGAGAGCCGCAAGGGGATCGAGCTCGCGGCCAACCCGCACGTCGCGATCGCGCTGCACTGGCCGGAGGTCCTGCGCCAGGTGCGCGCGACCGGGCGCGCCGAGCGCCTGACCGACGCCGACTCCGACGCGTACTGGTACGCACGCCCGCGCGCGAGCCGCGTGAGCGCGTGGGCGTCTGCGCAGAGCCGACCCATCGCGTCACGCGAGCAGCTCGAGGCGCAGGCGCGCGACGTCGAAGCGCGCTTCGGTGAGACCGAGGTGCTGCGACCGGAGGGATGGGGTGGCTACCGGGTCGTCCCCGACGGGATCGAGTTCTGGCAGCACCGCGACGACCGGCTGCACGATCGCTTCGAGTACCGCCGCTCAGGTGACGAATGGCAGGTCGTCCGTCTCCAGCCCTGAACGGTCGAGCCTCTCGATGTCGGCGCCAGACCACGACGCCAGCGGCGAGCAGCCTGGTCCCTAAGGTGGGGCCGTGACGAGCGAACCCGACCCGGGGCCGGCTCCGATGGACCCGGCTGTCACCACGCGGCGGCTCCAGCCCGGTCAGGCGGCAGCGATCTGGGGGATCGTGGCCGCGGGCTGGGCGGTGTTCCTCCTGCCCCTGTTCTTCGGCACCGTGGGGGTCGCGCTCGGCGGCCTCGCCTGGTATCGGGGCGAGCGGCGCGGTCGTTGGATCATGGTCGCCGCGGTCGTGGCCACCCTTCTCGGGCTCGGGCTCAGCCTCCTGCCCGACACGTTCGTCTCGAACTGAGCCTGCCCGGGGGCGGCGTCAGCGGATGGCGCCGAGGTGCACCACGTACCACTCTCCGCGCCACGAGATGAGCGACGTCACCGGGAACGAACCCGTCTGCCCGTCGAGCTCGTACTGGATCGTCGAGCCGTAGACGCGCCAGTACGGCAGCTGGTTCGACTCCTCGCCCGGCTGCACCCACACCGCCTGGTCGTCGGGCACGGTGATGCCGACGAGCGTGGCGTCGGCCGCGTCGGTGCCGAGTTGCGCGTGCAGCGAGTGGACGTCCTCCTCGAAGTTCGCGATGAGGCGGTGCTGGTAGTCGCCGGCCGGGTCGCTGATCGCCTTCACCTGGAGGTACGCGCGCTGCGGGAAGAAGAACGGCAACCCGAGCTCGGGCCGGTCCTGGCGGATCGCCTCCCAGAGCCCGTCGACGCCGGCGGTGAACGTCGGTCCTGATGCGCTGGGATGGTCGTCGGTCTGCGGGAGTGCCCCCGGGTCGGCGGTGGTGGCTGTGGTGGTGGCGGTGGTGGCGGTGGTGGCGGTGGTGGTCGTCGTCGTCGTCGCCGCCGCCGCGGATGTCGTGGTCCTGGATGCGGTCGCACCCGGCGCCACCGTCGTGGCGGTGTCCGTGGTGGTCGCTCCGACGAGTGGGGTGAGCCCATCGGCGGTGGACGACGCGCGGGTGGCGGTGCCGGTGGCGCCGCCGCTGACGAGCACGACCCCGAGGAGAGCGGCGACGACCATGACCCCGATGGTCACCGCCCGCCGGATCCGCTCCTCCTCCGGCCCCTCCCGCATCGGGCGAAGCTACGCGCCGGGCGGTCCTAACGTGAGGGCGTGGCCGACAGCACCGACGAGCCCGCCGCGCCGGACCACTCCGACGCGACCGACGGCACCGACGACACCGACGTGAGGGACGACACCAGCGCGACGGATGGCGACGGTGCGTGGGAGCGGCCGATCGACCGGTTCCGCCGCAGCAGCGCCGGCAGCGTGATCGCCGCCGGTCTCCTCGGCGTACGTGACGCGCTCGAGGGTCGACCCGAGCGGGAGGAGCCGGCCATCGTGACCCAGGCTCCCGAACCCAAGCTCGACCACATCGACATCGTGCTCGATCCCGAGCACCCCGAGCACCCCGAGCGCTCTCGCGCCATCGTCTACCTGCCGGCACCCGACGACGACCACGACGACCGGAGCGACTGACCGACTCCTACCCGACCCACGCCAGGTCGGGGCGCGTGACCGCGACCTGGACCGCGTTGGCGAGCGCTTCCGGGTGTGACTTCGTCGTCGCGTCGAGGAAGCCGATCGTGAGGCGAGCGACGAGGTCGAAGTGCGGATCGCCGACGTTGACGTACGGCCCCTCGTGGGACGCGTTCACCAGGGTCACGACCGTCTTCGGTTCCTGGAGCACGTTCCGGGCCCACGCGATGGCGTCGCCCCACGGGTTGTAGGGGTCCTGGTCGCTGAGCACGTACAGGACCGGTCGGCCGTTGGGCTGGTAGCCGCCGTAGAGGCCCTGGTCGGCCGAGAACGACACGACCGCGCGCACGCGCGCGTCGAGTTGGAACGGCACGAAGCCGTCGCCGAACGCGAGGACCGCGCCGTCGGAGTGGCCCGCGACCGCGATGCGGTTGGGGTCGATCAGGCCACCGATGGACGGATCGCCCGACGCCGACAGCGCCAGCACCTCGTTGGTGACGAACCAGGTGTCCGGGAAGAGGTCGCCCCACCCGACGGTGTCGGTCGGTCCCGCGGGTTGGCCGCTGAGCAGCGGATAGGTCGGTGCGGCGACGACGTATCCCGCTGCCGCGATGCGCGAGATCAGTTGGTTGTAGTACGACGGCGTCACCCCGTAGCCGTGCGCGAACACCACGAGCGGGTACGGCCCGCCGCCGTCCGCCGGATACCAGATCGTGGTGTCGAGGACGCGCCAGGGCGCACCGCCGGAGCCGCCGTACGCGGCGGTGTAGTGCGCGGTGTCGACGAACCGCTCCTGCACCGTGCCCACCGGGTGCGTGACTCCGATGGTCGTCGGTCCCACCGGCGGCGGTGGTGGCGGTGGCGGCGGGATGCAGCCGGCGGCGACGAGCGCGGCCGCGACGACGCCGAGCGCTCCGACGAGCAGACGTCGGCGGGGTGACCGGGTCCGGGGCGACGGGGGCACGATCCAGGTGATCGTACCGGGGACCCGGGAACTGAAGGAGGAAGGAGGAGGACTACAGCAGCAGGGGGGCGACGAGGCCGTGGGATGCGGTGTCGTCGTGGGCGAGGCGGTGCTCCACCAGCTGGTCGACCGAGACCATGGCGATGCGGTGGTCGGACGCGAACTCCGCCAGGTAGGGGAATCGGGCCGGTGATCCGTCCTCGCAGAGAACCTCGCAGATCACGGCCACGGGCGGCAGCCCTGCGAGACGGGCGAGGTCGACGGCGGCCTCGGTGTGGCCGCGGCGCTCGAGCACACCTCCACCCCGAGCCCGCAGCGGGAACACGTGGCCGGGGCGCTGGAAGTCGGATGGGCGGGCCGACGGGTCGAGGATGCGGCGGATGGTGGTGGCGCGGTCGGCGGCGCCGATGCCGCTGCCGGCGGTGACGTGGTCGACGGACACGGTGAACGGTGTGTCGTTGCCGGCCCGGTCGGAAGGCACCATCGGCCAGAAGTCGAGCTCGTCGAGGCGTTCGGCGTCGCAGGGCATGCAGACGAGCCCGCGCGCCCAGCGCAGCATGAAGTTGACCGCCTCGGGCGTGACCCAGCACGCGCCCATGGTGAGGTCGCCCTCGTTCTCGCGGTCCTCGTCGTCGACGACGAGGACCATCTCGCCGCGCCGGATGCGCTTCAGGGCTTCGTCGATGGTGGCGAGCGACATCGTTGTCTCCTCGAACAGGTTCAGCGGATGGGACGGGTTCAGTGGTGGGGGAGCGTGACGACCATGCGGCAACCGTGCGGGTCACGACGCTCAGGATGGATGTCGCCGCCGTGCAGGTCGACGATCCACTGCGCGATGGCGAGGCCGAGTCCGGCGCCACCGTCGGTCGAGGCGCGCGCGACGTCGGCGCGGTAGAAGCGTTCGAAGATGCGGGCTTCGTCGACTTCGGCGATGCCGGGTCCCTCGTCGAGCACTTCGATGGTCACGCCCGTCTCGTGACGGGAGGCGCGCACCTCGACCGCCCCGCCCCGGGGGGTGTGTCGCACCGCGTTCTCGAGCAGGTTGGCGACGACCTGGTGCACGCGCTCGGGATCGCCGTCGGCGGTGAGCTCGTGCGAGTCGACCGACACCGACACCGCGATCTCCGGCGCGTGCAATTGCTGCTCGCGCACCGCGTGCTCGAGCAGCGGTTCGACCCGGAATTCGGTGCGCTCGAGCGGTACCGCGCCCGACTCGAGCCGCGAGAGGTCGAGGAGCTGCTTCACCAGGCGCCCGAGGCGTTCGACCTGGCTGAGCATGGTGCGGAAGGTCTCGGGGTCGGGCTCGGTGACGCCATCGACGAGGTTCTCGAGGACGGCTTGCAGAGCGGTGATCGGCGTGCGCAGCTCGTGCGACACGTTGGCCACGAGGTCGCGCCGGACCCGATCGGTCTCGGCCAGCTCCGCCGCCATCAGGTTGAACGCGCGGGCGAGCTCGCCGACCTCGTCGCGCGACGAGGTCGACACGCGCCGGCCGTAGTTGCCCTTCGCCATCTCCGACGCGGCCGCGGCCATCTCGCGCAGCGGCGAGGTCAAGCCCCGGGAGAGGAACCAGACCATGGTCATGGCGATGACGGCGGCGATCACACCGCTGACCGAGGGCCACACGCCGACCTTCACGAGCACCCAGAAGACGAACACCGTCACCGCGACCGCGGCCGCGATCACGAAGCCGAGCTTGAGCTTGATCGAGGGGACGTCGTCGAGCGGGTGCGCGAGTCGTTCGCGACGCGTCATCGCGACGATCCTGGGCCGGGCGTCTCGGTCTGCGCCTCACCGGCCGCGTATCCGACCCCGTGCACGGTGCGCACGACGTCGTTGCCGAGCTTGCGGCGCAGCGCGCGCACGTGGGAGTCGATGGTGCGCGCGCCCGAGCCGTCGTGGTAACCCCACACCTCGGCCAGGAGCTCGTCGCGCGTGAACACGCGTTGGGGGCGACGCGCCAGGTGCGCGAGGAGGTCGAACTCGGTGGGTGTGAGGTGCACGGCGTTGCCGTCGAGCTGCACCCGCCGCGCTTCCAGGTCGATGTCGACCGGGCCGAGCTGGATCGAGCCCGTCGCGGGAATCGGACGGCGCTCGACCCGCCGGAGGAGGGCGTGGACCCGCGCCACCAGCTCCCGCGCGCTGAACGGCTTGGTGAGGTAGTCGTCGGCGCCGACGGCCAGGCCGACGACGAGGTCGGTCTCGGAGTCGCGTGCGGTCAGCATCAGGACGGGCACCGGGCGCTCCCGCTGGATCTCGCGGCACACGTCGAGGCCGTCGAGGCCCGGCAGCATGAGGTCGAGCACGACCAGGTCGGGCTGGAGCTCACGGCAGCGCTGGACCCCGGCCGGGCCGTCGGCGGCGATGCTCACGGAGAACCCCTCGCTCCGGAGCCGGGTCGCGACCGCCTCGGCGATGGGCGCCTCGTCCTCGACCACCACGATGGTCCGCGCCACATCGGTGCGAGGGAGGGCAGGCGCGGGAGCCGACATCAGCGTCCAGCGTAAGGATGCGGTCTGCGCGTGTCGTGCCGGAGCTGTGGAGATTCGGTGCAGATCGACGATGAGCGCTTCCGGGTCAGCCGTCCGCGAGGACGACGAGGCCCTCGGCCGCGAGCCCCACCCGTTCGCCGATGTCGGGGATCCACCCGGCGTGGACCGAAACCTGCACCTGCACCGGCTCCGCGCCGTCGGGGTCGTCGACGTGCACCACGAGGAGGAAGTGGTCACGCCGGAACGTCCGGGCGGAGACGGTCCCGACGACGCCACCGGGTGCTCCCGGGGGGACGACGCGGATGTCCTCCGGGCGCACCGCCGAGCACCGGCCGGAGAAGGCCGAGGTGACGTTCCACCCCAGGAACTGGGCGACGAAGGCGTTCGCGGGGCGCTGCCACACGGCGGCCGGCGTGCCGATCTGCTCGATTCGCCCCTCGTGCATGACGACGAGGCGGTCGGCGAGCGCGAATGCCTCGTCGTGGTCGTGCGTGACGAACAGGGTGGTGAGCCCCAGGCGCACGAAGAGCGAGCGCAGCTCCGTGACCAGCCGCTCGCGCAGCGCGCGGTCGAGTGCACCGAGCGGCTCGTCGAGCATCAGCAGCCGCGGTTCTGCTGCGAGCGCGCGCGCCAGTGCCACGCGCTGCTGCTCTCCGCCGGAGAGCTCACGGATCCTCCGGCGCTCGAAGCCGCTCAGCCCGACGAGCGCGAGCGCGTCGCGCGTTCGGGTCTCGATCTCGGCGCGCGGCAGGCGCTGCATGCGCAGTCCGAACGCGACGTTGCCGTGCACGTCCCGGTGGGGGAACAGCACATGATCCTGGAACATGAGCCCGAAGCCGCGACGGTGCGGTGGGACGCGCGCGAGGTCCGCGCCATCCCACGCGACGCGACCGCGGGCGTCGGGTTCCAGGCCCGCAACCGCGCGCAACAAGGAGCTCTTGCCGCTCCCGCTGGGGCCCAGGATGCACACGATCTCGCCGTCGCGCACTTCGAGGTCGACACCCGCGACCGCGACGAACCCGTCGTACGAGACGGTGAGCGCGGAGAGCTCGAGCATCAGACCAGCATGCTCAGAAGCTGCCCACGGTGCCCGCCCGGAACCGCTCGATGCCCAGCATCGCCAGCATGGTGAGCCCCATGAGGATCACGCTCGCAGCCATCGCGCCGCCGAAGTTCAGCGGACCGGGTTGGCCCAGCAGGCGGTACACGAGCACCGGAAGCGTGGGTTGGTCCGGTCGGACGATGAACACCGTCGCGCCGAACTCGCCCAGCGAGATCGCAAACGCGAAGCCCGCGGCGACGAGCGCGGCGCGCGCGACGATCGGCAGGTCGACCTCGCGCCACACCCTTGCCGGCGACGCACCGAGGGTGGCGGCCGCGTCCCGCAGTCGCGGGTCGATGGCGCGCAGCACTGGAGTCATCACCCGCACGACGAACGGCACCGCCACGAGCGCTTGCGCGATCGGCACCAGCCACCATGATCCGCGCAGGTCGAACGGAGGGTGGTCGAGCGCGATGAGGAACCCGAAGCCGACCGTGACCGCGGAGACGCCGAGTGGCAGCGACACCAGCGTGTCGAGACCGCGACGACGCGACGACGCGAGCGCGAACGCCGCGCAGCCGCCGACGGCCACGGCGATCGCGGTCGCGGCCACCGCGAAGCGCAGCGAGTTGGCGATCGCGTGCGCCGGCTCGACGAAGAGCGTGCTGCCGGCGTGCACCTCGCCGAGCGCGCGGTAGTAGTCGAGTCCCAGCCCGGTCGGTGTGTCGAACGATCGCACGACGAGCACCGCCACCGGCACCCCGAGCAGCACGGCCATCACCGCCAGGTTCCCGGCGAGGAAGACGCGCGCGCCCGTGGTGCGCACCCGTCGGGCCGTCTCCGACGCCGCCCGCAACGAGAGCGCCACCCGCTGTCGGCCTTCGATCCAGCTGGTGGCCAGCAGCAACGCCACGATGGCGACGAGCTGCACGATGGTCAGCGCCGCCGCGAGCGGCAGGTTGAGCAGCTGTGCGGTCTGGCGGTAGATCTCCGTCTCCAGTGTGGCGGTGCCGGGTCCGCCGAGGATGAGGATCACGCCGAACGACGTGAACGTGAACAGGAAGACGATCGCGCCCGCGGTCGCGATCGCGGGGCGCAGTGCCGGCAGGGTGACCTCCCGGAACGCGCGCAGGCGGCTGGCGCCGAGGAGTCGGGCCGCTTCCTCGGGCCGCGGGTCGAGGTGCGACCAGAGGCTCCCGACCGTGCGCACCACCACCGAGTAGTTGAAGAACACGTGCGCGATGAGGATGGCACCCAGGGTCTGGTCGAGGCCGAGCGAGGCGAGCGGGCCGCCGTCGCCCAGCAGCGCGACGAACGCCGAGCCGACCACGACGGTCGGCAGCACGAACGGCACCGTCACCAGCGCACGTACGAGCCCCCGCCCCGGGAACTCACACCGCGCGAGGACGTAGGCCCCCGGGATCCCGAACGCGAGGGTCAGGACGGTGGAGAGCGTCGCCTGCCAGATGGTGAACCAGGCGATGTGACGCAGCGCCGCGTCGGTGACGACCTGGCCGACGGGGTCGAAGTCGACGCTCCAGTGGGGAGCGAGGCCGCGACCGACGATCGCGATCACCGGGTAGAGGAAGAACACCGCGAGGAACGCGAGGGGGACGACGACCAGCGCGACGCGAGCCGGGCGCGGCCACGCCCCCGTCGTCATCGCAGCACGGTGTTGGTCCACTGTTCGATCCATGTGTCGCGGTGCGCGCTGATGTCGGCGGCGGGCAACGTCCACGGCTTCGCGGCCGTCTCGGCGAACTTGGTGAACACGGCCGGCAGCGGCGTGCCGTCGCGCACCGGGAACACGAACATCTGGAGTGGGACGTCGGCCTGGAACCGCTCGGAGAGCATGAAGTCGACCAGCTTGCGCGCCGCGGCCTCGTGTGGCGTGCCCTTGATCACACCGGCGAACTCGACCTGGCGGAAGCACGAGTCGAGCATGGTGCCGACCGGAGACGTCTTGGGCTGCGGCTTCGAGTAGTACACCGCGGCCGGCGGGCTCGACGCGTACGACACGACCAGCGGGTAGTTGCCCGTGTTGGCGCCCTGGGTGAAGTCGCCGTCGTACGCGCTCTCCCATCCGTCGTCGACCTTGACGTCGTTGGCGCGCAGCTTCGACCAGTAGTCCTGCCAGCCGCGGTCGCCGTAGCGGGCGATGGTCGCGAGTTGGAACGCGAGCCCGGGTGACGAAGTGGCAGGGTTCTCGACGACGAGCAGCCCCTTGTACGCGGGCTTGGTGAGGTCGTCGAGCGTCTTCGGCACCGCGAGCTTCTCGCGGGCGAACCACTTCTTGTCGTAGTTGATGCACACGTCGCCGTGATCCACGGGCGTGAGCCGGTGCGACGGGTCGAGCTGGTACGCGGTGGGCACGGCCGAGAGCGCCTTCGGCGCGTACTTCTCGAACACGCCGGCGTCGAGCGCACGGGAGAGGAACGTGTTGTCCACGCCGAAGAACACGTCGCCGATCGGGTTCGACTTGGTGAGGATCACCTGGTTCAGCGCCGCGCCGGCGTCACCCGACTGCAGGATCTTCACCTTCACACCGGTCTGCTTCGTGAACGCGGCGAGCACCGGCTTCGACACCGCGAACGAGTCGTGCGTGACGAGCGTGATGGTCGTCGAGGGAGCTGCCGACGCGGGCGACGCGACGAGACAGGTGGTCGCGGCGAGGAGGAGGGCGAACACGAGACGACGCATCAGGCGTCCTTTCCGAGAACGAAGGATGAGGTGGGGACGACCGCGACGAGCACGCCGGCGTCGAGGGACACCGCCGCCCGGTGGTCGAGGAACTCGTTGCTGACGCCACGAGTGGTGCCGGGCGGCAGCAGCTCGCGGTGCAGCGGATAGCGGAGACCCTCGGTGACGACGCCCTCCGCGGGTCCGCCGAGCGGCAGCAACGAGCAGAGCCGGCCCGGGGCACCGACCAGCTCGACCCGCTCGCGGACGACCGTGACCTCGGCGTCGCCGATGCGGGCGTCGACGCGCGCGCTCCGGTAGCGCGGCGACGCGAGGAGCAGCACATTGGCGAGGAAGTGGTCGAACCGACCGCCCCCGATCCCGAGCACGTGCACCGCGGTGACGCCGCGGTCGAGTGCGGCGTCGAGCGCGAGCTCCAGGTCGCTGGCGTCCTTGGCCGTGGGATGCCGCTCCACCGCGACGCCGGCGGCGATCGCCTCGTCGAGCGCGCCCGGCGCGACCGAGTCGAGGTCGCCGATGACGAGGTCGACGGCGACCCCGAGCGCCTGCGCGTGCTCGAGGCCCGAGTCGGCCGCGATCACGAGGTCGGCGGTGGGCAGCACTGCTTCGGGGGAGGGCGGATCGCCGCCCGCGAAGACGAGTGCCGCCGTCGCGCGCGGAGCAGGCGCTCCGCGCGGATCGAGTGGTCCCATGCGTCCCTCCGCCGGCATTACCCGGTTCAGGTTCGAGGGGTCGGCGACGCATGGCGGTCGCCCTCTCAGCCCGGCTGACCCGAGCTCCCCGGTGATGGAGTTGTCGGCCGCAGGCTACACCGGGTCATCGCGATTCCCCGATAGAAATGGCGGGTGCACCTCAGCCCCGACGTCGCCGTCGTGCTCGTGCGTCACGGCGAGACCGAGTGGAGCAGGACGGGCCGCCACACGTCGTACTCCGACGTCGCGTTGACACCGCACGGCTGCGACCAGGCGCGCGAGTTGGCGACGCGACTCGCGGGTGTCGACTTCTCGCTCGTGCTGACGAGCCCACGGGCGCGGGCGCGCACGACGTGCGAGCACGCCGGGCTCGCGTCGCGTGTCGAGGTCACCGACGATCTCGCCGAGTGGCACTACGGCGAGTACGAAGGTCGGACCACCGAGGAGATCCGCGCCGAGGTACCCGGGTGGACGATCTTCCGCGACGGTGCGCCGGGGGGCGAGACCGCGGACGGGGTCGCGGCGCGGGCCGATCGCATCATCGCCCGTGCAACCGCGGCCGGCGGGGTGGTCGCGCTGTTCTCGCATGCGCACTTCCTGCGCGTGCTGGGGGCGCGCTGGATCGGACAACCGGCCGCCGCAGGCGCGTGGCTCAGCCTCGACACCGCCACTCTCAGCTGCCTCGGCCACGAACGCGAGCAGCGCGTCCTGCGCGTCTGGAACGCCTGACCGCTCCCTCTCCAAGCGCGTGGCGGAGTGCGTGGCGGAGCGGCTACCGCATGTTGCCGGTGTGGCCCAGCGAGTAGCGACCGGGCTGGGGCCACACGGTGAGACCGTGGGGCTCCTTGCCCACCGGGATCTGCACGACGTCGCCCGACGTGGTGTTGATCGCGTAGACGACGTCGTCGTAGCGACCGCTGAGCCAGAGCGTCTTGCCGTCGTTGCTCACGTTGCCCATGTCGGGGCTGCCGCCGCCGGGGATCGGCCACGTGCTGACGATCTGCTTGGTGGCGAAGTCGAGCACCGACACGCTCCCGGGGCCGTGCGGCGGACCCCCGACCTGGCTGCTGCCGCGGTTCGCGATGTAGAGCTTGGTGCCGTCGCGGCTCGGGTAGAGGCCGTGGGTCCCGATGCCGGTGGGGATGAAGCCGGTCTCGGTGAACGAGTTGGGGTCGACGGTGTACACGCCGCCGCGCATCATCTCGGCGACGTAGAAGGTGCTGCCGTCGGGCGAGGACCGGATGTCCTGGGGCATCCCGCCCTGACTCAGCTGGAGGTAGCCGACCACGGAGCGGTTCTCGACGTCGATCTTCGCCAGCGCGCCGCCGAACTCGCACGTGAAGAGCACGAACCTTCCGTCGATGGTGAAGTCGGCGTGGTTGATGCCCGCGCACCCGGGGACGTCGAGCGAGCTGATCACCTTCATGGTGTGCGGGTCGAGGAAGTCGAGGCGCTTGCGGGCCTCGGCGACGTTGATCGCGTACTTGCCGTCGGGGGTGAAGTACATGTTGTACGGATCGTCGACGGTCACCGACTGACCCGGCTTCCCGGTCTTGGGGTCGATCGGCGTGAGCGTGCCATCGGGCGTGCCCTCGGCGTTGTTGGTGACCCACAACGTGGTGAGGTCGTACGACGGCACGACGTGCTGCGGGTTGAGGCCGACGTCGAACGTGTCGACCACCTTCATCGTGGCCGGATCGATCACCGACACCGTGTTGCCGGCGCGGTTGGGCACGTACACACGTGTCAGCGCGCCCTTCGTCGCCGGCGCGAAGTTGTCGGTCTTGGTCTCGCTGTAGAGGTTCGACGGGTCGGGGACCGGCGGCATCCCGGGGATGGTGTCGATCTTCTTCGGTGTGGTCGGCGGGGTGGTCGTGGGGGTGGTGGCGGTGCTTCCGTCGGCCGGCACGGTCGTCGTCGCGGCCTGGTCGGAGCCGCCACCACTGCACGCCACCGCGAACAGCGCGATCGCGGTGAGCAGGACCACCATCCGGCGTGCCCACGAGAGGTCGGGGCCATCGAGGAACCGGCGGCGGGAGCGTGGCGTCGGTGACGTGCGTCGCGGGGACAAGGCAGCGACACTACGCGGCGCATCGCGCCGGATCCGGGCACAGGCGACGGCCTGTCGCAGACGGGTCGAAGGGTTCGTCGATCAGGGATGCTGCTGCGTGGTCTCGAGCCGCCAGCCGGTGTCGAGCATGAGGAGGCGGTTCCGGGGCCCGGGCTTGGCGGTGTCGAGGTCGTCGTAGGCCACGTCGCCCTCCCAGATCGAAGCGATGCCGCCGTCGACCCGGGCGATGTGGCTCAGGTAGACCTGCGGTTCCCGGCTCCGAGCGGTCGCGCACGCCTCGGCGGTCGACTTCGTGTCGGTCAACGCGTGCAGCGTCACCCAGGTGGGTGGGATGAGCTCGATCTCGCCCGCTTCACGCCGGGCGAGCGCGTCGGCGGGCCTGATCCACACGTGCTCCCGGATCTCGCCGTCGTCGACGACGACCTGCCCGTCGGGCGCGGTGCCGACGAAGAACCAGGTGGCGAAGCGCCGAGCCGCGATCGCGCCCGGGGTCCAGTGGGCGAACCAGACCAGCGCGTCGGGATCGAGCGTGAGCCCGGCCTCCTCCATGGCCTCGCGCGCGGCTGCGTTGCGTGCCGCGGTGAGCACCGCGTCGCCGTCATCGGTGACGACGCCACCCGGGTAGTCGTCGGGGTCGATGCGGCCGCCCGGGAAGACCCACGCGCCGCCCGCGAACGCGAGCTTGGAGTCGCGCCGGAGCATCAGCGTCTCGACGCCGTCGTCACCGTCGCGGAGGAGCACGACGGTGGCGGCCGGGATCGCCAGTGGGAGCTCCTCGTCGGGCATTCTGCGACCCTATCGGCCATCGCCGCGAGCGTGCGCGGCCGCAGGGCCTGCGGTAGGTTCACCCGCGCCTCACCGCTTACGGGAGCTGCCGATGAAGCCCGCACCGTTCGAGTACCACGCACCGGAGTCGCTCTCCGACGTCACCGCGCTCCTCGCCGAGCACGGCGACGAGGCCAAGGTCCTGGCCGGCGGGCAGAGCCTGGTGCCGATGCTCGCGCTGCGGCTCACGCGCTTCGAGCACATCGTCGACCTCAACCGCGTCGACGACCTGCGAGGCGTCAGCCGGTCGAACGGCTCGCTCACGGTCAAGGCGATGACCACCCAGCGCACGGTCGAGCACGACGCCGCGGCCGGTCAGGCGGTGCCGCTCCTCGCCGAGGCTCTCCCACTCATCGGGCACTTCCAGATCCGCAACCGCGGCACCGTCGGCGGTTCGATCGCGCACGCCGACCCCGCCTCGGAGCTCCCGGCGGTCGCGCTCGCGCTCGACGCCGAGCTCGAGGTCGCGGGGCCGAACGGCACTCGCACGGTGCCTGCGTCGGAGTTCTTCGTGGGCACGTGGACCACGACCATCGGCGAGGACGAGATCCTGCGTGCGGTGCACTTCCCGGTCTGGTCCGACGGCGCCGGGTTCGCGGTGGAGGAGGTCGCACGCCGGAGCGGTGACTTCGCGCTCACCGGCGTGGTCGCGGCGGTCGAGGTCGACGGCGGCGGCGCGGTGTCGCGCGCCGGCATCTCCTTCCTCGGCATGGGACCCACGCCGATCCGCGCCCGGCAGGCCGAGCAGGCCCTGGTCGGGTCCACGCCGACGGCGTCGGAGCTCGACGAGATCGGGCGCCTCGCGGTCGCCGACACCGACCCCACCGCCGACGTCCACGCGTCGGCCGAGTATCGCAAGCACGTCGGCGCCCACCTCGTGGTGCGCGCCCTCGACCGAGCCCTGGGAGCCGCGCGTGGCTGAGCACGCCATCCAGTTCACCGTCAACGGCCGATCCCACACGGGGTCGGCGGAGGCGCGCAAGACGCTCGCCGACTACCTGCGCGAGGACTGCGGGCTCACCGGCACGCACCTCGGCTGCGAACACGGCGTGTGCGGCGCGTGCACGATCCTGCTCGACGGCGAAGCGGTGCGTTCCTGCCTGCTGTTCGCGGTGCAGGCCGACGGGGCCGACATCACGACCATCGAGGGCATCGGTCCCGCCGACGGCTCGCTCGGCCCGGTCCAGGAGGCGTTCCGCCAGGCCCACGGGCTCCAGTGCGGGTTCTGCACGCCCGGCTTCGTGGTGAGCGTCCACGCGTTCCTGCAGGACAACCCGAATCCCAGCCTCGACGAGATCAAGGAAGGTCTGTCGGGCAACCTCTGCCGGTGCACGGGGTACCAGGGGATCATCAAGGCAGTGCAGATCGCGGCCGAGACCATGAGCCCGCAGAGCTCCTGACGTGACGGTCACGCTCGACACCGCCGACGGCGCGATGGACGTCTTCGAGGCCGTCCCCGACGGCGAGCCCCGAGGCGCGGTCATCGTGATCCAGGAAGCGTTCGGGGTGAACGACCACATCCAGGACGTCACCGGTCGCTTCGCGCGGGCGGGGTACCTCGGCGTCGCGCCGGCGCTGTTCCACCGCGCCGGCGGTGGGACCGCGCCCTACGACGACTTCTCGCAGGTGATGCCGCTGTTCGAGGGTGTCTCCGACGAGGGTGTGCTCGCCGACGTCGACGCCACCATCGCCCACGTCGAGGCGCAGGGATTCGACCGCGGTCGCATCGGGATCGTCGGCTTCTGCTTCGGCGGGCGGGTGACGTTCCTGGTCGCGGCTCGACGCCGGCTGGGCGCCGCGGTGACGTTCTACGGGGGCGGGATCGTCTCCGCCAGCGGGCTCGGCCTCCCGCCGCTGATCGAGGAGGCGGCCGCGCTCCAGACGCCCTGGCTCGGTCTCTTCGGTGACCTCGACCAGAGCATCCCGGTGGAGGGGGTGGAGGAGCTGCGCCGGGCGCTCGGCGGCGCCCGCGTCCCCACCGAGGTCGTCCGCTACGCCGACGCCGAGCACGGCTTCCACTGCGACGCGCGCGGCGCGTACCACGAGGCGTCGGCGACCGACGCCTGGCGGCGGACCCTCGAGTGGTTCGACACCCACCTGGGCTGATCGACCACTCTCCGCGCGAAAACCTTTACCCAGTCTTGGAGTGACCGGCGTCGCATGCTCGCGGCCGCTCGGGCACAATCGGAGTCGATGCAGATCAACCAGCACTCCGACGCTCCGGCGGCCGAGCGCGCCGACCACGGCCGGGCCGAGGGCTGGGCATGGCGCTGGACCGGTTGGGCGTCGTGGCCCATCTCGCCGGCCGTCCTCTGGGTGTGCGCGGTGGCCGTCGTGCTCGACGTCACCACCTCGTGGTGGGGCCAGCCCGAGTGGTACCTGGGCCGCATCTCGATGTCGCCGGCGCTGCCGCTCGGCGCCCTGCTGGTCGTGCTGATCGGGCCCCGCAACCTCGGCTTCTCCCGCCGGAGCTTCGCCGCGTGGCGCGAGTTCCTCACCATCGGCGGCCCGCTGCTTCTGGTGTGGTGCATCTCGTACCCGCAGTCGGTCGCCGAGTTCCGCGACGTGGAAGGCATCGTCGTCGCCGTGGCCGGCGAGGAGCTCATCTACCGATTGGCCGCAGTCGTCCTGATCGGAGCCGCGTGCGCGCGCCTGGCGGGCCACAACTGGCGCGACACCGCCGACTGGGGCACCGGTCCGGCCATCGGCGGCCTCGTGGGTGCGGGTCTGGTGTTCAGCTCGCTCCCCGGTCACGTCGACCAGATGAACGGCGCCGCGAACGTGCTGCCCTTTCTGAGCCTGGCCGTGCTGCTCGGCTACTCGGCGCTGCGCTCGGGGTCCATCATCCCCGGGTTCCTCGTGCACCTCACCATCGACCTGGCTGCGTTCGCGTACTTCGCCGGCGCGCTGCCCAACACGCTCCGGGTCGTCGTCGACGTCGGTGCGCTCGTCGGACTGGAGCTCGGTCTGATGCTCGCCGGTCGCCGCCTGGGTCTCCGCCGGCGCACGCCGCGCGTGATCGACCTGCGCGGGGCCGGGCCGGTCACCTCCCCCTCGAGCTGACCGCGTCGCGATGACGGCGCGTCTCCTCGTCGTCGCCCCACCCGACTCCGACGCGCACGACACCGGACGCGGTCACCCGGAGCGCCGCGGGCGGGTCGAGGCCGCGTTGGCCGGCGTCACCGACGCCCACCTCGACGACGCCGTCGTCTTCGACACCGGCCGCGACGCGACGCGCGACGAGCTCACGCTCGTGCACGATGCGCGTTACGTCGACGCGCTCGACGAGTTCGCGCGGCGCGGCGGTGGACACCTCGACGCCGACACGGTCGTCGCGCCGGGCTCCTTCGCCGCGGCGACGCGCGCGGCAGGCGCGGGCCTCCGCGCGGTGGAAGCGCTGAGCGCGGGCGAAGCAGATGCCGCGTTCGTCGTCGTGCGTCCGCCCGGACACCACGCGGTGGCGACGCGTGGTCAGGGATTCTGCCTGTTCAACAACATCGCGGTCGCGGCGGCGACGCTCGCCGGGCGCGGCGAGCGCGTCCTGATCGTCGACTGGGACGTGCACCACGGCAACGGCACCCAGGACGTGTTCTGGGACGACCCGCGCGTGCTGTTCGTCTCCACCCATCAGTACCCCGCGTATCCGGGCACCGGCCGCGCCGACGAGATCGGTGGCCCACAGGCGCGCGGGCTCACGGTCAACTTCCCGCTCCCGCCCGGCGCGACCGGCGACGCGCCCCTCGCCGCCCTCGACGGCGTCGTCGCAGCTGCGGCCGGGCGGTTCGCACCCACCTGGGTGCTGATCTCGGCCGGCTTCGACGCCCACCGTGCCGATCCGCTCGCCGACCTCGCGTGGAGCGCGGGCGACTACGCCGCGCTGGCGAGTCGGGTCGTGGAGCTCGCGCCCGCGCCGGGCCGCGTCGTGGCGTTCCTCGAGGGCGGATACGACCTCGGCGCGCTGCGCGCGTCGGTGGCTGCCACCGCGGGCGTCCTCGCCGGCGCCGATGCCACCATCTCCGACGACGAGCGACCCACCAGCGGCGGTCCGGGCCGCGACGTGGTCGAGCGCACGCGCCGTGCGCTCAGCTCCTGAAGCGGTCGAGGATCTGCATCACCTGGTCGTCGGTCGTGGGTGAGAAGTCCCAGTACCACTGACCGATCGCGGCGAACGGCGACGGTGTGACCACGCACACGACCGCGTCCGCCACTCGTGCGAGCTCGGCCGCGGTCGCGGGGGGCGCCACCGGCACCGCGAGCACGACCGCGGTCGCGCCCGCGGCGCGCGCGACGTGGATGGCGGCGCGTGCGGTGCTGCCGGTCGCGAGCCCGTCGTCGACGATGATCACCCGGCGGCCCTCGAGTCCGATCCCGGCGCGTCGGGCGCGCAAGCGCGCGGCGCGGCGCGTCAGCTCCTCCTGCTCGCGGGCCTCGACCGCCGCCACCTGTTCGTCGGTGACGCGCCGGCTGTGCATCACCTCGTGGTCGAGCACGCGGATGCCGCCTTCGCCGATCGCACCCATCGCCAGCTCGCGGTGTCCGGGAACGCCCAACTTGCGCACGATGATGACGTCGAGCGGAGCGTCGAGCGCTCGCGCCACCGGCGCGGCCACTGGGACGCCGCCGCGCGGCAGCGCGACGACGACCAGATCACCGGCGATGAGCTCGGTGTGGCCGAGCAGGACGCTCGCCAGCGCGGCGCCGGCGGCATCCCGATCGGCGAAGGGGACGTCGAACCCGTGGTCGACGTGGACCATCACGGCCGCTCGAGCGAGCGGATGTGAGCGAGGGTCAGCGGTCGGTGATCTTCTCCTTGACCTTGTCGACCGCGTCGCCGACCTTGTCCTTGAC
>DASUAS010000105.1:0-5032 GCA_035763625.1 Acidimicrobiia bacterium | reverse complement strand
ACCTCCCTCGCGCCGCTCGTGCACGAGCGCGAGCTCGAGCTGCTCCGCGCGCTCGAGGGCTATCCCGGGATGCTCGCCGAGGCGGCCGCGCTGCGCGCACCTCACCGCGTCACCACCTGGGTGCGCGACTTCGCGAAGTCGTTCCACGGCTTCTACCGCGACTGCCGCGTCATCTCCGACGACGCCGCGCTCACGCAGGCGCGCCTGTGGCTGGCGGAGGCGTGCCGGCTCGGACTCGCCAGCGCGCTGGCGATCCTCGGTGTGCACGCGCCCGACGAGATGACGCGGCTCGAAGACGTCGGCGACGACGAGCCCGAGCCGTGAGCCCGGCCGCGTCCAACGACGCGCCGCTCGAGCTGCGTCTGTTCCCGCGCACCGCCACCGTCGACGCGGCCGGACGGTTGGCGATCGACGGCTGCGACGTCGAGCGCCTGGCTCACGAACACGGCACACCGCTCTACGTGTACTCCGAGACCGAGCTGCGGGCTCGGGCGCGGGAGTACCGCGACGCGTTCGGCCCCGACGCGGTCTCGTACGCGGGCAAGGCGTTCCTGTGTCGTGCCATGGCGCAGCTGGTCGCCGACGAGGGTCTGCACCTCGACGTCGCCACCGGCGGTGAGCTCGAGATCGCCCTGCACGGCGGGTTCCCGGCGGCGCGTGTCGTGTTCCACGGCAACAACAAGTCCGACACCGAGCTGCAGCTCGCGCTCGAGCGCGGCGTCGGGCGCATCGTCGCCGACTCCTTGGACGAGCTCGACCGCATCGAGGCGGCTGTCGCTCGCGGCGCGGCGCCGGCACGCGTGCTGGTGCGCGTCACCCCTGGTGTCGAGGCGCACACGCACGAGTACATCGCCACCGGTGCCGACGACTCGAAGTTCGGGTTCACCGTCTCCAACGGCAGCGCGCGCGACGCCGCGCTGCGGGTGGTGAAGTCGCAGGCCATGCACTTCGCCGGCTTCCACTGCCACATCGGGTCGCAGATCCTCGTGCTCGAGTCGTTCGCGCGCGCCGCCGCGATCGTCGCCGCGCTGGCTGCCGACGTCGTGCGCGCCACCGACGTGCCGGTCCCCGAGATCAACCTCGGCGGTGGGCTCGGCATCCCGTACACCGCCGACGACCTCGACGCCCCGAGCATCAGCGAGTTCGGTCGTGAGACGCGCGCCAACTTCGCCGACGCGTGCGCGACGTACGGGCTCGACCCTGCGCCCGCGCTCACGGTCGAGGCCGGCCGCTCCATCGCGGGCCCGGCGGGCGTCACCCTCTACACCGTCGGCACCATCAAGGAGATCCCCGGCGTGCGCACGTACGTCGCGGTCGACGGCGGCATGAGCGACAACCCCCGGCCGGCCACGTACGGAGCGGCCTACGAGGCCGGGCTCCCGGCGCGGATCACCGCGCCGCGACCCTTCGTGGCCACCGTCGCGGGCAAGCACTGCGAGCAGGGCGACCTGCTCGTGCGTGACGCCCGCCTGCCGGCCGACCTCGCGGTGGGCGACATCCTGGTCACGCCGGTCACCGGTGCCTACTCCCATTCGATGGCGTCGAACTACAACGCGGTGCCCCGGCCGGCGGTGGTGTTCGTGCGCGATGGGCAGGCTCGTGTGGTCGTGAGACGCGAGACGTTCGCCGACCTCGTCGCACGCGACGTGGCGACATCTGAGGGAGACTGAGGAGATGGAGATGCAGCGGAGGCGTGGCCGGAGGCCGGGACGCCGTAGCGGAATCGACCCGGAGTGATGGAGATGCAGCGGAGGCGTGGCCGGAGGCCGGGACGCCGTAGCGGAATCGACCCGGAGTGATGGAGATGCAGCGGAGGCGTGGCCGGAGGCCGGGACGCCGTAGCGGAATCGACCCGAACTGATGGAAGAGCGGGTGCGGGTCGGGATCCTCGGCTGCGGGCACGTCGGGGGTGCGCTGGTGCGCCTCATCCACGACCACGCCGACGTGATCGAGGCCCGTGCCGGTGTGCCGCTGGAGGTCGCCTGGGTGGCGGTCGCCCACCTCGACAAGGAACGCGACCTGCCGCTGCCGGCGCGCTGCTTCACCGACGACGCGGCCGCGGTGGTCGGCGATCCCGATGTCGACATCGTGGTGGAGGTCATCGGGGGGATCGAGCCCGCCCGCTCGCTCATCGTCGAGGCGCTGATGGGCGGCAAGCCCGTCGTCACCGCCAACAAGGAGCTGATCGCGACCCACGGGCGTGAGCTGTTCGAGACCGCCGAGGGGGCCGGGGTCGACATCCTGTTCGAAGCGTCGGTGGGCGGCGGGATCCCGCTGATCCGCCCGCTGCGCGAGTCGCTGGCCGGCGACCGCATCCGGCGCGTGATGGGCATCGTCAACGGCACGACGAACTACATCCTCACCAACATGACCGACGCCGGCGCGCCGTTCGCCGACGCCCTCGCCGAGGCGCAGGAGCTCGGGTTCGCGGAGGCCGACCCCACCGCCGACGTCGAAGGGTTCGACGCCGCGGCGAAGGCCGCGATCATCGCGTCGATCGCGTTCGGTGCCCGTGTCGTGGCCGGCGACGTCTACCGCGAGGGCATCACCGAGCTCACCCTCGACGACATCGCCTCCGCGCGCGATCTCGGCTACGTGGTGAAGCTGCTCGCGGTCGCGGAGGAGTTCGACGGTGAGGTCGCGGTGCGGGTGCACCCGGCGATGATCCCGGTTCGCCATCCGCTCGCATCGGTGCACGGCTCGTTCAACGCGGTGTTCATCGAGGGCGACGCGGTCGGTGAGCTGATGCTCTACGGTCGGGGCGCCGGCGGCGCGCCCACGGCGTCGGCGGTGCTGGGCGACCTGGTGGACGCGGCCAAGAACGTGGTGGAGGGGCGCAAGGGCGCCACGATGGTCACCCTCGCACCCAAGCCGATCTTGGCCATCGACGCCGTCGCGTCGCAGTTCTACCTCCTGACGGAGGTCGCCGACCGGCCTGGTGTGCTGGCGGCGATCGCGACCGTCTTCGGCGAGCACGGCGTGTCGATCCGGTCGATGCAGCAGCGCGACAAAGGTGACGATGCCCGCCTGATCTTCATCACCCACAAGGCCCGCGAATCCGATCTGCGCGACACCGTGCGGGCCCTGCGCGACGTCGAGCAGGTGCACCGGGTCGGGGCCGTCCTCCGGGTCCTGGGAGAAGAGGAGTGAGCTGGCCCGGGCTGATCGAGGCCTACCGCGAGCACCTCCCGGTCACCGACGCCACGCCGGTGATCACGCTGCTCGAGGGCAACACGCCGCTGCTCGAAGCGCCTCGGGTCGCGCAGCAGGCAGGCATCGCTCGCGCGTACCTCAAGGTCGAGGGGCTCAACCCCACGGGGTCGTTCAAGGACCGCGGCATGACCATGGCCATCTCCACCGCGGTGGAGCGGGGGGCCAAGGTCGTGATCTGCGCGTCGACCGGCAACACCTCGGCGTCGGCCGCGGCTTACGCGGCGCGCGCCGGTCTCGTGTGCGCGGTCGTGATCCCGCAGGGGCAGATCGCGCTGGGCAAGCTCGCGCAGGCGCTCATCCACGGTGCACGGGTCGTCCCGGTGCTCGGGAACTTCGACCGCGCCCTCGAGATCGTGCGCGAGCTCGGTGAACGTCCCGGTGTCGAGGTCGTCAACTCCGTGAACCCGGTGCGCATCGAAGGCCAGAAGACCGCCGCGTTCGAGATCATCGACACGCTCGGCGACGCGCCGAGCATCCACTCCATCCCGGTCGGCAACGCCGGCAACATCACCGCGTACTGGCGTGGCTACTCGGAGTACGCCGCGCTCGGCCGCGCCGCGAGCACACCCCGCATGCTCGGCTGGCAGGCGTCCGGCGCCGCACCGATCGTGCGCGGCGAACCGGTGCTCCACCCCGAGACGATCGCCACCGCGATCCAGATCGGCAACCCCGCGTCGTGGCAGGGCGCGGTCGCGGCACGCGACGAATCAGGGGGCCACATCGGCGAGGTCACCGACGCGCAGATCATCGAGGCGTACCGGATGCTCGCGGCCGACGAGGGCTGCTTCGTCGAGCCGGCCTCGGCGGCGTCGGTCGCCGGCTTGCTGCAAGCCGCGGCCGACGGCCTGCTGTCCGCGAGCGACGTTGCAGTGTGCACGGTCACCGGCCACGGGCTCAAGGATCCCAACCGCGCCATCGCCGAGGTGCAGGTGGGCGATCCGGTCGACGCCACCGCCGCGACGGTGGCGGGTGTGCTGGACCTCGCGTGAGCAATCCGTGAGCAACCCGTGAGTGTCGCGCTGGTCACCGGCGCGTCCGCCGGGATCGGCCGCGCGTTCGCCGCCGGGCTCGCGGCGCGAGGTCACGACCTCGTGCTGGTCGCCCGCGACGGTGCGCGCCTCGACGTGCTCGCGACCGAGCTTGCCGCCGCGCACGGCATCGCGGCCGAGGTGCTCCCCGCCGACCTGCTCGCACCCGATGGCATCGCGGCGGTCGAGGCTCGGCTCACCGATCCCGAGCGCCCGCTCGACGTGCTCGTCAACAACGCGGGCTTCGGCACCTACGGACGCTTCGTCGACCTCGAGGTCGCCCACGAGGTCGAAGAGGTCGAGCTCAACGTGGTCGCGCTGCTGCGCCTCACGCACGCCGCGCTGGGTGTGATGGAGCGGCGGGGCGCCGGCGCCATCCTCAACGTCGCGTCGCTCGCTGCGTACCAACCGAACCCTGTGAGCGCGACCTACGGTGCGACGAAGGCCTTCGTGCACAGCTTCACCCATGCGGTGCGCGAGGAGGCGCGGGGGACCGGCGTCACCGTCATGCTCGTGTGCCCCGGGTACACGCACACCGAGTTCCACGAGCGAGCGGGTCTCGGCCCGACCGACGTGCCCGAGTTCCTCTGGCAGTCGGCCGACACGGTCGTGGCTGCCGCGCTGCGCGACCTCGATCGCGGCCGCACGGTGTCGATCCCCGGTGTGGTCAACCAGACCGCGGCGGCGCTGTCGAGCGTGGCGCCGGCCGGCATCACCCGCCGCGTCGCCGGCCTGGTCATCAAGCGCTCGGGGTGAGCCGGGTGAACGGGGTGACCGGTCCGACTGCGGTG
>DASUAS010000104.1:0-4881 GCA_035763625.1 Acidimicrobiia bacterium | reverse complement strand
GACCTTCGTCGGTGTGGATGTCGACCGCGACGCACTCCTTGCCCTGCAGCACCTTCACCGCGCCGGCTTCCGGGAACGGGAGGATGTGGCGGATGGGGTCGCCGTCGAGCTGCTCCACCTTGATCACGCGCGCTCCGAGATCGGTGAGGAGCGTCGCACCGTAGGGCGCGGCGTAGTAGGTGCCGAGCTCGATCACGGTGACGCCGTCGAGTGGTGGCCCGTCGCCCGCCGCGGGCGCGTCGCCGTTCGTCGCCCGAGGCGAAGATTCGGTTGCGGATCGCGTCGCCGACCTTCCCGCCGCCTCGGCCCGCAGCAGCTCGGTTCGGATCGCGGCGCCGTGCTCGTCGAGCGCGGGTGCACCGCGGGCGATCTCGCCCGGCGTGGTCGACAGGCTCACCAGCGGACCGGGTTGGCGCACGGGGCCGAAGGTGGCGTCGTCGACGGTCACGACCGCACGGTCGTGCACCATCTGCGGGTGGTCGAGCAGCTCGCTCCCGTGACGGAAGATCTCGGCCCACACGTCGGGCTCGCAGTCGAACTCCTCCTGCCACTCCGCCGCCGTCTTCGACCTCACCGCCGCGAGCAGCATCTCGTAGTACTCGGTGCGTTGTTCGACGTCGTCGAAGTCGGGGACGCTCTCCCAGTGGGGGTCGTCGAACATCCAGTCGAGCCCGAGGACGCGCATGAACGCGGTGAACAGGCGCGGGGTGGTCTGCGAGAACTGGAGCCAGCGACCGTCGGCGGAGAGCGCGACGAGGAGACGGAAGAACAGCGAGTTGTTCGGCACGGCCGCCCCTTCGTCGGCCAGTCCGGCTTGGGAGAAAGCCTCCGGGTACTGACGGGTGATGTGGGCGATCAACGCGTTCCAGGTGTCGTGGGCGGCCAATCCCTGCACCAGCGTGGTGTCGACCCGTTGCCCCCGTCCGCTCCGCTCACGCTCGAAGAGCGCGGCGAGCAGTCCCTGGAGCGCGGTCTGCGCGCCGCTCCACGCAGTGATCGGGGGTGCGCAGAACGCGGGACCGGGACGGTCGACGATGGTGCCCAGGGAGTCGTGCCCACCGAGCCGGGCCATGACCAGGCCTTCGTAGCCCTTGGCGTCGGCGAGCTCACCGGTGCGCCCGAACGCGGTGACCGAGACGAAGACGAGCCCCGGGTTGAGCGCCGCGAGGTCGTCGTAGCCGAGGCCGAAGCGCTCGACGACGCCGGGCCGGAAGGTCTCGAGCACCACGTCGGCGTGGCCGGCCAGCATCCGCGCCACCGCGGCATCGTCGGGCGCCGAGAGGTCGAGCACGACGCTGCGCTTGCCCCGGCCCCAGAACGGGAACGCCGGCTGGGACCGGAGCGGGCTACCGCCCGGGGGTTCGACCCCGACGACGTCGGCACCGAAGTCGGCGAGGAAGCCACTGACGGTCGCGCTGGTGAGCGTCGTCGAGAGGTCGACGACCTGCAGTCCTGCGAGTGGCCCCGTCATCTCGCGCAACACCCCCCGGTAGAACGAGGGAACTTACCGCCCCCTCGCGCCCCTCGCGCCGCTACGCCGGGACGCCCACGTTCATCAGACCGGCGAGGTTGCCGCCCATGACCTTGGCCTGGTCCTCATGCGAGAGGCCCGCGAGGTCGTCGATGTAGGTGATCGGGTCGGACATGCCCTCGGCGTGCGGGTAGTCGGAACCGAAGCACACGTGGTCGACGCCCACCAGGTCGATGAGACCCAACGGGTCCTCCTCGTGGAACGGATGGATCCAGATGTTGCGCTTGACCACGTCGACGGGGTGCTCGGCGAAGAGCTGCGGCTGGAGGTTGTAGGCCTCCTCGAAGTGCTCGAGCGTGGGCCGCACCCAGTGGCTGCCGTTCTCCACCGGGAGGATCTTGATGGTGGGGAAGCGGGTGGGCAGGCCATGGCCGACGACGGCGGCGATGGTGTCCTCGATGGCGCGCTTGCCGATCGTGCTCAGCGCGGCGAAGCCGGAGCCGTCGACGAACGGGAGCATCTCACCGCCGGGCACGCCCTCCCACTCGTTGATGTAGCGCTGGTAGCCGCTGTCGGATGCGTGCATGCCCACGACCAGGTCGGCGTCGACGACCCGCTCCCAGAACGGGTCGAACTCGGGCAGCGCCATCGACCGCGTCGCGTAGAGCGTGGTGACCGGCGCGGGCCGGATGAGCACGATCTTCGCGCCGTGCTCGATGATCCAGTCGATCTCCTCGAGCGCGTTGTCGAGCAGCGCGAGGTTGACGACCGGCGTGGCGAAGATGCGGTCCTCGTAGTTGAACGACCACTGCTCGTACATCCAGCGGTTGAGGGCCTTGATCACCGCCGCGGTGGCGTAGGGGTCGTCGCGCAGGCGCTCCTCGACCAGGCTCGCGAGCGTCGGCCACATCAACGCGCGGTCGATGCCGAGCTCGTCCATGATCTTGACGCGCGGCTCGGGCGCGAAGAAGCCCTCGGGCGAGCGGATGGCCTTGCCGAGGATCTCCCGGCGCGACCGGCCCTCGGGGTTGCCGTTCTTGAAGTACTCCTCCTGCGCGCCCGGCGCGGCCACGACGTTGAACGTGGGGTTGGGGATGTACTGGCTGATCTGCCCCTTGACCGTGATCTTGGTGCGACCCTTGATGTCGATGTAGTCGATCACGCCCTTGTACGGGTCCTCGAGGTGCTTGGTGAGCGCATCGGGCGTCTCGTACATGTGGTTGTCGGCGTCGAACACCGGGAAGTCGAGGATGCGTGACGGCACGGCTGCTGCCTCCTGAGGGAGAAACGTCGGTCGAGCAGAAGTTGGGCTGAGTACGACTTTATCGGTCAGCGGCCGGTCGCGCCAGCCGGCCCCGGGAGTCGGGCGCCCAGGATCGCCACGTCGGCCAGCGCCCTGAGCATGTCGTTGAGGTGCGTGCAGGTCGTGGCGCCGAGGAACTCGGCCCGCACGCCCGCCCGGAGCGAGGCGAGCGACCGCCCGGCCAGGCGGCCGGCGCTGGCCGCGGCCTCGGGGCACTCGAACCACGGGAGCACGCGTGGGGTCGCCTCGGCCTCGAGCACCGTCTCGGTGCGGGCGTCGACCCGGGCGAGCACGGTGTACTCGTGGACGACGGTCTCGCCCTCCTCGTCGACGTAGGAGTCGCGGAAGTGGGCGTCGACCGCCAGGACCGGTCGCCGGCGGGCGGGGCCGTCGCTGTCGGGCTGCACGTCGATGCGGCGGCGTCGCCGCATCCCATGGACGGGCAACGGGCCCGGAAGCGCGTGCCAGGCCCACGGGTCGTCGCCGTCGTCGAGCGACGGAGCATCGGGACCGGTCACCACCGGCGGCTTGTTCTCGGCGAAGCCCTGCATGATCGTGCCGCCCGCCTTCCACCCCGCGCAGAGGTCGGCCTGCTGCAGCATCGCGAGGCCTTCGGGCGCGGTCGTGCGCATCGGCCGGCGACGCCGCTCGTCGGCCCACGTCCCCGACTGCGCCATCGCGTGCTGCGGCGCATAGCCCGAGATCAGCGTCGCGACCGGGAGGTCGTCGAGCAGCTGGTACACCGGTCGCCCGACGACGTCGTGTCCCGCGACCGCGGTGTCGATGGCGGCCCGGAAGCCGGTCGACGACGAACGTCCCACGAGCTGGTCGAGCATGGGGATCTGCGGCGTCGACGTGATCGCGGTGACGCGCTGCGCGTCGGCGTAGTCGATCGTGGCCTCCACCTCCGCGGTGTCGACGACGCGGGGTTCGCCGTCGGCGTCGGTGACCAGGTCGCGGCCCCGACCGACGAGCAGGAGCTCGGCGTCGAGGCCGTGCGGCCGGAGGATGTCGACGCTGGTGGTGCGGCGCACCGACCCGCGGGCGCGCGCCGGCACCGCGGCGGTGGGTTCGTGGGTGCCGTGGCGGGGATCGAGCGGGAGCCGGGGCACGTCGGTCGGTCCGCTCAAGTGGCGTGCACCGCGCGCACGCCGGCGAACAGCACGCGCGTGCGGTACGCGAGCTCGGGACCGAGCGCGTCGTACGCGCCGTGGACCCAGCCTTCGACCGCGGTGATCATCAGTGCGTTCATCATGTCGCTGAGGTCGGCCGGATCGATGTCGGTCGGAAGCTCACCGCGCGCCTGGGCCTCCTCGAACAGCTGCGGGAACACCCGGCGCGTCATGCTGAGCTCGCGGGCGCGTGTCGGGTACTTGTAGAACTCGCGGATGGTGCGCGCGATCGCGGCGCGCGGGAGCCGTTCGGTGCGGCGGGCCATCTCGTTGAACGAGAGCTGGATGATCTCGTCGATGGAGGCGCCGCGATCGGAGGCACGGCGCGCGACCTCGTTCACCGCGTCGCTGGTCGTGAGGCTCATCTCGAGCAGCACGTCTTCCTTGTGCGCGAAGTGGAAGTAGAAGGTGCCCTTGGTGACGCCGGCGGCCCGGGCGATCTCCTCCACGGTGGTCGTCTCGACCCCGTTCTCGAAGCCCCGCTCGGTCCAGAGCCTCACCGCCGCGTTCACGAGCTGTTGGCGGGTGCGGCGCGACCGCTCCTGCACCAACGACGAACGGCGCGGGCCGTCACCGTTGCCATTGGCCGGTGTGGCGTCGGGTGTGGAGTCGTTGGTGTCGCGTGACGGTGCCGCAGGCATCGGGAGCCCCCTCGAACCTGCCGATCCTAAACCAGTGCGCTCAGGACGCTCCGGGGTCGAGCTGCAGCGGGAGTCCGAAGAGGGGGAAGAGCGTCTCGGTGTCGAGGAAGAAGCTGAGCTCGACCAGCTCGCCGTCGACGATGTCGAGCACCTGGAGGGCCCACGGATCGTGGCCTTCGCCCGTCGTGCTGCGGCGGTACTGACCGAAGGCGGGCTTGCCGTTGGCGACGGTGGGCACCAGCCTCGAGCCCGCGCAGGCGGCACCTTGCGTCTGCCAGAAGGCCAGGATCTCGT
>DASUAS010000103.1:0-13600 GCA_035763625.1 Acidimicrobiia bacterium | reverse complement strand
GGTCCACGGTCTCGCCCGCGCCTTCCGGGTTGATGTCCGCGACGACGACCCGCACCCCCTCCGTCGCCAGCCGCAGCGCGCTCGCCCGACCGATGCCCGAGCCCGATCCAGTGACGATCGCGACCTTGCCGTCGAGTCCCTGCACGTGTTCCCCCGTCTCGTCCGCCGCGGCGCCGACGAGGACGGGCGCGCCCGGCCACTCGAGACGCCGATCGTCGGGCACTGTAGGTTGCGCCAAGGGCCCGTTCAACCAGCGGCGCATCGGCGACGGGGAGGTCGACGACACGCCGCGTCGAGCTCAACCAACTCGTGCCTCACCCGGGCGGTCGCGAGCGCGCGATGTCGTTCTCGCCCGAGACGGGTTGACCACCCTCAGATGAGGAGCTCGCCGCCGGCGAGCCACGTCTCGAAGTACTCCCGCTGCGCGTTGTCGACGAGCTCCACCCGCAATCCCCACTCGTTGGCGTGGAAGACGAAGGCGTGCGGCTCGACGTCTCCGTTCATGCCCGCCGCCTCGAGGGGGAGTCCACGGTCGGCGAGCGCCGCCGAGGCGGTCGCCAGGTCGTCGACCCACATTCCGACGTGGCGTATGTAGCCACCGCCTCTGGAGTCGTAGTAGGTGTCGGGCACGGCCTGGATGAGCTCGAGGTGCGGAGCGCCGCCGAGGGAGTACACGAATCGAAGATCGAAGCGCTCGATGCCGCTCGGAGTGCGCAGCTGAAGGGGTGACTCCTGCACCGGCGTGAACTCGGCGCCGAGCGATCGGGTCGTCTCCGCGACGGCGCGCTCGAGGTCGGGCACCACCAGACCGGTGACGAAGATGTCTCCGAACATCGCTCCTCCTCTACGACCGCCCTCTACGACCGCCCTCTACGACCGCGCCGATCCGTGGCAACGGCCTCGTCCAGTCTGCCGCGCCGCTCCCGAACCTCACGTACCATCTGGGCGGGCTCGACCGAGAGGAGGCGGACGTGGGTGTTTTCAACGGGATGTTCCCCGTCCAGGCCGGAAAAGAGGAGGACGCCCGCGCCTTCGCGGACGAAACGATGGGGGCTCGGCGGGCCGGATACGAAGCGCACCTCGCGCGCGTCGACATGATCCGGGAGACATGGGCGCTGCAGAAGACCCCCATGGGGAGCTTCATCCTCGTCTGGTTCGAAGGCGATGTGGAAAAGGCGTTCACCGACCTCGCGACCAACGACTCCGATTTCGTGACGTGGTTCCGCGATCGGGTGCTCGACGTGACCGGCGTCGACCTCAGCGCACCGTCGGACGAGCCGCCTCCTGCGGTCCTCGTCGACTGGCACGCCTGACCTTCGACGCGCTGGTACCACGAGTCCTCTCAGCGATCACGATCCCTGCGCGCCATCCCGGTGCTCGATGACGTGGCGCGGCGCGAGTGCGGAGAGCTCGCTTGGTCACTGCTCGGTCATGATGCGCTCGAACTCCTTGAGCGGATCGACACGGGGCTCACCCGTCACTTCCACCACCACCTCGACGAGCTCACCGTTCCAGCGGAACGGCGCGTCGTAGCCCTTCCCCACCGACGGACCGAGCTCGTAGCCGCAGCTCAATCCGGCGCCGGTGTTGTTGTAGCTCGTCGGCGTGAACTTCGGGATCGCGCCATCACCGACCACCTCGCCGTCGACGAGCAGCTCGGCGCGCCCGCCCTCGTCGTCGACCTTCTCGTAGCGGAACCCGAGCGCACGCGCTCCGGCACCGACGACGCGATCCGACTCGATCACGTCGAGGGTCTTGCCGTAGAGGTTGTGCAGGTAGCGCAGACGGCCGTCGAGCACTTGCAGCGACCAGCCGCCGAGGACGCAGCCCATCGCGAGCAACACCCCCTCGGGCACGACTCCGTCCGGGATCCGCACCGACGCGGTGATCTCGTGCGAGCGGTTGCGCACGTCGACCGCGATGCTCTGCGGCACCGGTGCGCCGAACGGGACGTAGCGGTAGCGGCGGCGTTCGAGGATCTTGTTCGGCGGCGGGTTGAGGATGGTGTAGAGGATGCGGTTGTCGAGCGGCAGCACGTGGTGCTTCGCCGCCTCTTCCCACCAGCGGTCGACCATGCGCGCCAGTCGCTCCGGTTCCGCGTCGGCGAGGTCGTGGACCTCCGACGGGTCGACGGCGACGTGGTACAGCTCCCACACGTCCTCGTCGAACGGCGCCATGAACGTGTTCGCGCCCGTCCCCGCGGTGATGGGACCGAGCGGCTTGAACGTCACCGCCTTCCAACCGTCGTCGTAGAGCGCACGCGACCCCAGCATCTCGAAGTGCTGGATCGTGTGCCGTCCAGGCACGTTCGGGCCGTCGGCGGCGAACAGGTAGGCAAAGCTGGTGCCGTCGATCGGGCTCTGCTCCTGACCCCGGATGCGGTCGGGCGCCTCGACGCCGATCAGCTCGAGCACGGTCGGCATGACGTCGATGGCGTGCGCGAACTGTCGGCGGATGTTGCCCGAGTCGGCGGCGAAGCGCGCCGGCCAGCGGACGATGCACGGATCGGCGACGCCGCCCTCGTGCACCTCGCGCTTCCAACGCTTGAACGGCGTGTTGCCGGCCATGGTCCAGCCCCACGGGTAGTTGTTGTGCACCGAGGGGCCGCCGAGCTCGTCGATGCGCTCACGCAATTCGGCGCGCCCGACCGGGTCGCGGTTGACCATGCGCACGTCGTTGATCGACCCGGTGACGCCACCCTCGGCGCTCGCGCCGTTGTCGGACACGAGGATCATGATCGTGTTGTCGGCGTCGCCGCTCGCTTCGAGGTGCGCGAGCAGACGACCGATCTGCGCGTCGGTGTGCGAGAGGAAGCCGGCGAAGCACTCCATGAAGCGCGACGCGACCTTCTGGTCCTCCGGCGCGAGCTCGTCCCACGCCGGCACCCACGGGGGGCGCGGGGAGAGCTCGACGCCGCCAGGTACGACCCCGAGCTCCATTTGACGAGCGAGGATGCGGTCGCGCAGCGCATCCCAGCCGTCGTCGAACACGCCGCGGTAGCGCGCGATCCACTCCGGCGGCGCGTGGTGCGGCGAGTGGCACGCGCCGGTGGCGAAGTAGAGGAAGAACGGCTGCTCACCGTCGGCGTTGCGCAGGTCGCTCAAGTACTCGATGGCGTGGTCGACGAGGTCTTCGGTGAGGTGGTAACCCTCGGCCGGCGTGCGCGGCGGCTGCACCGAGTGGTTGTCGCAGTAGAGCGTGGGCACGAACTGGTGGGTCTCGCCGCCGTGGAAGCCGTACCAGCGGTCGAAGCCACGACCGAGCGGCCAGCTGCTCCGGTCGGCGGCCATGTGCGTCTCGTCGTCGGGCGTGAGGTGCCACTTGCCGACCGCGTACGTCGAGTAGCCGTGCGTGCGCAGGATCTCGGAGAGGAAGCCGTTCTCCGGCGGCACCGTCCCCCAGTAGCCCGGGAAGCCCATGGCGAGGTCGGCGACGCGCCCCATGCCGTTGGTGTGGTGGTTGCGCCCGGTGAGCAGGCAGCTGCGCGTGGGTGAGCACAGCGCGGTGGTGTGGAAGTTCGAGAGCCGCACTCCTTCCGCCGCCAGCGCGTCGATGTTCGGCGTGTCGATCACCGAGCCGTAGCAGCCGAGCTGCGCGTAGCCCACGTCGTCGAGCACGACGTACACCACGTTGGGCGCGCCCGCCGGCGGTTCCGGACGTACCGGCCACGCCGGCGTCGAGTCGCGCCAGTCGCGTCCGATGACCCCGGTGAACTCCTCGTGCACTCCCACGATCCCCTCCTCGTCCGCTCGATGCTCGGTCCTGGCTCGTCCGCGCGTGCGTCAGCTCGGTCCGGCGACGTCCTCGACCGGCGTCAGCGCCTTCCAGTCGCCCGTGATCCCGCGAGCCGAGTCGAAGCTGACGAGACCGAAGGTGTCGTTGGCGTCGTACTTCCCCGTGTGCAGCGACGCCCATTTTCCGAGCACGAGCTGATCGTCGATCGGTCCCATCGTGTCGACGGCCTTGGTCCACGTCGTGTTGTCGAGCTGCTTGCCCGCCTTCTCGGCGATGGTCTTGAAGAAGAGGATGTCGCCGCACGCGTCCTCGACCGACGCGTAGACCTCCACGCGCTTGCCGTCGGGACCGGGCTTCACGTCTTTGGGCGCGACGACCTTCGTCCCCGTCGCCTGCTCGTAGGTCTTCACGCACTGCTGCATCACGGGCGTCTCGAAGCGCGCTTGCTCGCTCTGGCCCTCGGCGCTGATCAGGCCCTGGTACGGGTTGGGATCGAGCTTGGCCGCCACCGCGTCCTGCCCACCCGACAGCGCGACCGGCGACTGGTCGGCGATGAGCGTCGCCTTCGGGAACGCGTCCTTGAGCATCGTGACGTAGTTCTTCGCCACCACCACCTGTCCGACGAGCACGAACGCGTCGATGCCCTCGCTCTTCCACTTCTCGATGAAGCTCTCGAGCTGCGACTGCGCGGCGCTCGTGTCGGTCCCGGTGATGGTGAGCACCGCGGCGGTGCCCTGCTTCACCTTCATCTTCTTCAACGCCGGCGTCACCACGTCGTCGACGCGGTCTTTGCTGTCCTGCTGCGTCAGCACCGCGACCTTCTTGCCCTTCAGCATCTTCTTCTGCCCGAGCAGGTCGAGGATCACCGAGAGTCGACGGTCGGTCGTGATGTTCGGGGTGAGCAGCAGCCCCTTCGGCGCCTGGTCGATCCATGACTGCGAGACGTTGTGGATGATCTCGACCGTCTGGTGGTTCTTGGCGATGCAGAGCTGCGCGTCACCCGACTGGTCGATGAACACGCCGACGACGGCGAAGACCTTGTCGTCCTCGGTGAAGCTCGTGCACGCGGCGAGGGCCTGCGCGTTGCCGATCGGACAGAAGTCGCGGTAGACGGGCTCCACCTTGCGGCCGAGGATGCCGCCGTGCGCGTTCAGGTCGTCGACGAAGACCTTGTACGTCTTCTCCTGGTCACCCCGGTTGAAGTCGACGAAGTCCTTGATGCAGTCGTAGTCGGGCTGCACGAGCCCGAGCTTGATGGTGGAGTCGGTGACGCCCTGCGCCGGTTGCGCCGGTTGCGCCGCCGCGCCGGCCGGCCCGCTCCCGACGCCGACACCGAGCCCGACGAGCCCCATCAGTGTCGCCACGACGACCGCGACCGACCGTCCCCACCGCCCCCCGGGTGTTCGCATCCGGCGGACGGTATCGGGCGGCCCGCGGTGGAGGCCAGACGGTTACCGGCCGACCGCCTCCTCGAGCTCGCGCTTGGTCATCTTCGAGCGGCCCTTGATGCCCTTGTGCTTGGCCTCGTTGTAGAGCTGCTCCTTGGTGCGGCCGCCGGGGCCGGAGTGGGAGCGCAGCCCGCCGCGGCGGCCCGACGAGATGTCGTCGATCGACGACGGGCTGGCGGTCTCCGCCTCACCGGCTCGGGCGCGCTCCTTGTTCACCGTGCGCGCCGCGATCTCCTCCGCGGTGTTCTCCGACTCACCGCGCTCGCGCAGCCCCTCCTTGATGTGCTCGTACTGGCGCTCGCGCTTGTCGCTCCACGACTGCGGGGGCATGACGACCTCCTCGACAGAGAATGCGGTCTCCGCGCGGTACCCGCTGTCGCCCGCGTTTCACACCTGCGCACATCGGACAGACTGGTCCGATGGCTGATGATCGGGAACGCATCCAGGCCCGGGCGGAGGCGCTCCTCCCCGAAGAGGAGGAAGCCGGGAGCGACGACCCGATGGCGCAGGCTGCCGCCATCCTCGAGGAGTCCGACGAGCGCGAGTTCGACCGCGACGATCCGTCGGGCGAACCCGTCGAGCGGCGCCGCTCCGAGGACACCGTCGACCCGCCCGAGCTCGAGGAGTAGCGCGCCGTCGCGCGCGCGTCAGGCCCCGAAGCCGTAGAGACGCTGCGCGTTGCCGGACAGGATCAATTGGCGCTCGGCGGCGGGTACCCCCGAGAACGCGTTGAGGATGGTGCGCCACGAGTGCGGCCAGTCGGACGACACGTGGGGGTAGTCCGACGACCAGAGCATGCGCTCCACGCCGATGGCGTCGCGCAGCTGGACCCCGATCGGGTCGGTCATGAACCCGAAGTGGAAGTGCTCCTCGATGTACTCGCTCGGGCGCCGGTCGATGGGGAACGTGCTGCCGGGCGCAAGCCGCTGGTAGTTGTTGTCGATCTGCTCCTTCACGTAGGGCAGCCATCCGCAGTCGACCTCGGCCGCGACCATCTGCAGCCCTGGGAACCGGTCGAACACCCCGGCGAAGATCAGTTCGAGGATGCGGTTGGGGATGTCGAAGATGCGTCCCCACCCCGGGAGCGCGACGCGGTGCGCGGCCGGCATGGTGTCGGTGAGCGACACGTGGATGCTCAGCGGCACGCCGAGCTCCTCGATGCGGGCCCACACCTTGTCGTCGTCGGGCGCGGGCGTGAGCGACCCGTTCGGGTAGCACCCCATGACGAAGCCGCGGATGCCGGGCCGGTCGACCACGCGGTCGATCTCGGCCAGCGCGCCGTCGACGCCGCGGTTGGGGATCACCGCCAGACCACCGAAGCGCGCGGGCGCGTACTCGACGTACTCGGAGAGCCAGTCGTTGTAGGCGCGCACCATCGCGTCGTGGTAGCCCGCGTCGTGGTTGGCGACGACGGCCTGGTTGAGGCGCGGCGTCGGGTAGAGGACCTCGGCGTCGACGCCGTCGCGGTCGAGCTCCTCGAGGCGCGCCGCGGGGTCGTGCCCGCCGCGGCGGATGTCCTCGAAGCGCATCCAGCCGCGCATCTCTTCGGGCTCGAGTCCCGCGCACGCGTTCATGCCGAACGTGATGGGGTCGGCCACGCCCTCGAGCACCCAGGCGTCGCCCTGCTCGAACCGCTCGATGCGCGGCGCCCGGTCGCGGTACTCCGACGGGACGCGCGAGGTCCAGAGGTCGGGCGGCTCGTTCACGTGGCTGTCGGCCGAGATCAGCCGGTACGTCTGGCGGGTGCGCTCGGGCATGGCCCCGATCGTACGGTCGCGGGTCTCGAGGTGCACGACGTAGGGTCCGGGGCGTGAGCGGCCGCGGCCACAGCACCTTCGTCATCAGCCTCACGCCCTTCACGGAGGACGGCGCGCTCGACGAGCTCGGGCTGCGCAGTCACCTCGGACGGCTGCGCAACGCCGGTATCGGCGTGTACCTCGCCGGGAGCGGCAGCGGCGAGGGCTACACGCTCTCGCGCGGCGAGCGACGGCGCGTGCTGGAGGTCGGCGCCGAGGAACTGGCCGGTCACGTCCCCGTGCGGGCGATGGGCGTCGAGCCGCGCACCGCGCTCGAGGTGGTCGAGCTCGCGGAGGACGCGGTCGCCGCCGGGGTGGAGGCGACGCAGATCTACTCGCTCGACCTCGGCCACGGCTACCTCCCGACGCTCGACGAGCAGCGCACCTACCTCCGCACCGTGCTCGACCGCGCACCGGGCGATCTCGTCGTCTCGACCCATCAGTCGGTGGGCTACCACTACGAAGCCGCACTGCTCGACGAGGTGCTCGACGAGTATCCCCGCGTCGTCGGCCTGAACGTCACCCACCGCGACCTCGTGTACGTCGCCGAGGTGGTCGACGCCGTCGCCGGCCGCGTCGACGTGCACGTGGGCGGTCCGCTCCACGCGCTCGGCGCCACCGCGCTCGGTGCCACCGGCTACCTGTCGTCGGAGGGGAACCTGGCGCCGCGGCTGTGCGTCGCGCTGGTGAGATGCCTTGACGCCGACGATCGCGACGGTGCCGCGCGCGCGTACGACAAGGTCATGGAGGTGCACCGGGCGACCCAGGCGTTGGGCGGGATCGTCGGCGCCAAGGCCGCGCTCCGACTGCTCGGCGCGCCCGGCGGATGGCCCCGGCCGCCCCGCCTCCCCGTCGCCCCCGAGCGGGCGCAGTCGCTGGTCGACGTGCTCGTGCACCTCGGTGTGGCGGCGAGCGAGGGTCTGCTTTGATGGAGGCATGAGCGCGCTCATCGAATCGGCCTGGCCCAAGTACCCCGACTACGTCATCGAGCTCGTGCCCGCGGGTGTCACCGCCCGGGCCTGGTTCGGCGACCTGCTCCTCGCCGAGAGCGAGCACGCCGTGGTCCTCGAGGAGACGAAGCACGTCGATCGCCTCTACTTCCCCGTCGACGACGTCAACTGGGAGCTGTTCGAGCCGACGCCCAACTTCACCATCTGCCCGTTCAAGGGCCACGCGACGTACTGGTCGCTCACCGCGGTCGATCCGATCGAGCACGACATCGCGTGGACGTACTCGGAGCCCTTCGACGAGGTCGCCGGCATCCGCGAGTACGTGTGCTTCTACCAGGAGCGCGTTCGGATCGAGCTCGAAGACCGCTGGGATGACGACACTGGCCAGCCGGTCGTGAACCAGTTCCCCGCGTGGGGCGATGCCGCCGACCTGCTCGAGCTCATCGACGTGTACCCGGAGGGTGCACCCGGGCACTTCGTCGGGCCGTCGTACCGCGACACCACGCGCAACGTCGTCGAGGGCGGCCAGATGCTCGCGCAGGGCATCGTCGCGGTGTCGAAGATGCTGCCGCGCCAGCACGTGACGTCGGCGACGATGTACTTCCCCAAGGCGGCCGCGTTCGATGCGCCGCTCGACGTCGACGTCGACCTGGTGCGCGAGGGCCGCACGTTCTCCACCGCCGAGGTGCGCATCTCGCAGGACACCAAGCTGCGCAGCGTGGGTCTCTACTTCCTCGACAGTGGCGCGCCCACCGTGATCGACGGCCAGGTCGACCCGCCCGACGTCGGCTCGCCGCTCGACGCCGAGCCTTACGACATGCGCGTCACCGGCCGCCAGCTGCGCATCGTCAACGGCGACTACCGCCCGGATCCCGACCACGTCGGCCCTCCGGTGATCAACGCGTGGATCCGGTTCAAGGACGCACCGTCGGAGCCGTACCTGCACGCCGCACTGCTCGCGCAACCCACCACGCACTGGACCATCGCGGCGGCGATGCTCCCGCACCCGGGATACGGCGAGGCGATGGCGCACGTGAGCCTGTCGACCGGGATCATGGGCGTGAACATCGCGTTCCATGACGAGATCGACGTCACGCAGTGGCACCTCTACTCCAATCCCGCCATCCATGCGGGGAGCGGCCTGTGCCAGGGCGAGGGCCACATCTTCCGCGAGGACGGCCGCCTCGTCGCGTCGTACACGGTGCACGCGATGGTGCGCGACTTCGTGCAGGGCCCCGAGGCCATGGGCCACGACGCGTCGACCGCCATGTAGCACTGGAAGGTGACGTGAGCCTCGCGCTCAACCACACGATCGTCTGGTGCCGCGATCCACGCGCGTCGGCCGCGTTCCTGACCGATCTCTTCGGGCTTCCCGACGCGGTGCACTGGGGGCCGTTCATGATCGTGGACCCGACGGCCACTTCCTCGAGATCATCACCCGCCCCTACGGGAGCGGCGCCGAGGCCACGGGTGAGAGCCTGGTTCAGGCCACGTCGCCGCGCAGCACCACCGAGGCGCCCGGCGTGGAGCTGCCCGAGCCGGGCTCGGCGGTGACCTCGAACATCGTGGGCGTCGCGGTCAGGCGGAACGGTGAGATCGCGGGCGTGCTGCCGAGCACGCCGAGCGAGACCATGCGCGCCGCGTCACCCTCGCCGACCTTCGCCCACAGCTGGTAGGTGTGGCCGTCGGTGAGCGCGGGGAGCTCGTGGCCCATCAGGTAGCCGGTGCCGTCGGGCAGCATCACCACCTCGCCACCCCCGCCGCCCCGCATCGAGTCGAGCGGGATCACGTGAGCGTCCGACGACGCCCGGGCCGCCATCGCCTGCTCCTCCATCGGGTCGCGGTGCATCTCGGTGGCGAGGTCGTTGATGCGGTCCTGCTGGCGCAACACCTGCACGCCGAACACCGCCGCGAGCACGATGGCCGCGGCCGCCAACACGGTCACGACGTACCGGCCGCGCCAACCGCGCCGCGACCGGGTCTCGGACGGCGCCGACGACGGCGTCGACGTCGGGCTCGAAGGGACGAGCCGCAACGGTGGCGCCTCCAGCTCGCTCGACGGCGCATCGAGCGCGCCCTCGATGCCCGCCCACAACGAATCGGGCGCGCGCAGATCAGCGGACGGGAGGAACGACGCCGCTTCGCGCAGCGACTCCACCTCGGCGCGCGCGTCAGCGTCGCGTGCGACGTAGCGCGCGAGCTGGTCGCGCTCTTCACCGTCGAGCGCGTCGAGCGCGAACAGCGGGAGGAGCTCGTCGAGCTCGGCGCGGGTCAGCTCTCGGTCCACGACGACGTGACCCCTGCTTCGACGAGCGAGTCGCGCAGACGGCGCAACCCCACCCGGATCCGACTCTTGACCGTTCCCTCGGGTGTGTCGAGCAGCACCGCGACCTCGCGGTACGTGTGTCCCTCGAGGTACGCGAGCTCGATGGCACGGCGCTCGTCGTCCGACAACACGTCGAACGCGTCGCGCACCTGCTCCGCCAGCGCGAGCTCGACGACTTCTCGCTCGAGGTCGTAGTCGGCCTCGGACTGCATGCGCTGGTGACGACCCTCCCGGGCGCGCCGCGCCGATTCGGCGCGGACCACGTCGATGGCGCGACTGTGGACGGTCGCCATCAGGTACGCCCGCAGCGAACCCCGGCCGGGGTCGAAGCGCTCCGGGTCGTGCCAGAGCTTGATGAAGACCTCCTGCACCAGCTCCTCGGCCAGCGCCCGGTCACGCAGCACCCGCACCGCGAGGCCGAAGGCGGCATCGCCGTGGCGTCGGTACACCTCGGCCAGGGCCTCCTCGCGAAACCGGGCGATGGCGACGACGAGAGCGGCGTCGCTGACGTCCCGAAGGTCCGACTCCATCACGTGACAGGGTACGGAGCCACCGCCCCGGGAGGATGGCGGAGGGGCGCGGTGGCGAACTCCCGCATGCCCTCGGCGAACCCGACCCGAGCCTCGTAGCCGAGCCCCTGGCGAGCGGCCTCGGCGCGGCCGAACACGTGGCGGACGTCACCGAGGCGAGCCCGGGGCACCACTCGGGGCGGGTGCGGCAGCCCGTCGTGGGCGCCGTCGTGGGCGGCGGCGATGGCGGTGGCCATCTCCAGCACGGTGTGGGGTTCACCCGACGCGACGTTGTAGGTGCCCGGCGCCGTGTCGGATCCCAACGCGAGGACGTTCGCGCGCGCCACGTCGCAGACGTGCACGAAGTCACGGATCTGCCCGCCGTCCTCGAACACCTCGGGAGCGCGACCCACGGCGAGCGCGCTGCGGAAGATGCTCGCCACCCCCGCGTACGGGGTGTCACGCGGCATGCCGGGGCCGTACACGTTGTGGTACCGCAAGGCGACGAGTTGCGCGTCGTGCTCACGCGCGAACGCGCGGCAGAGGTGCTCCTGGTGGAGCTTGGTCGCGGCGTACACGTTGCGCGGGTCGGTGGGCGCGTCCTCGTCGACGGCGATCGGCGCGAGTGGACGGTCGCAGCGCGGGCAGGTGGGCTCCCAACGATGCGCGGCGAGATCGTCACGTGACCGTGGACCCGGCTGCACGCGACCGTGCCCGTCGCACTCGTAGGCGCCTTCGCCGTAGACGACCATGCTGCTCGCGAGGACCAGGCGGCCGGTGAAGCGCTCGTGGTGGAGCGCGGCGAGGAGCGTGGCCGTGCCGAGGTCGTTGTCGCGCACGTAGGCAGGGGCGTCGGCCAGGTCGACGCCGAGACCGACCATCGCCGCCTGGTGGCACACCGCGTCGACGCCGCGCACCATGCGGGCGGCGACGTCCGGATCGGCGACGTCGGCCCACCACCAGTCGGCGCGTGGATCGAGCCCGTCGGGGACGTCCTGGTGAGCACCCGGATGGAGCCGGTCGACGACACGCACGTCGTGGCCGAGGTCGCACAGCTGCGTGACGACGTGCGAACCCACGAACCCGGCGCCACCGGTCACCAGCGTCACCACGGGCTGCGCACCAGGGTCTGCAGGAAGATCGTGAACCCGACTTGTGCTCCCAACCATCGAGCACCGCGCCGATCGGCGGCGAGCACCGCGCCCGCGGGCAGGACCCAGATCGCGAACGGCAGCCAGATGCGCTCCACCTCGCCCTTCGACATGCCGCTCACCGCGGCAACCGCGATCGCGACCAGCGCACCACCGACCACCCACCACATCCGGCGGTCCCGCAGACGCGCCAGCGCGACCGCGATCGCGGGTCCCAGCACGACCGCGAGGCATGCGATGTCCGCGAGGAGGAAGGGCCAGTAGGGGCGACGCGACGCGACGCCGGCCGCGTAGCGCGCGCGGGTGGCCTCGAGGCCGTCGAGCCACCAGAAGCCGGCCACGGCGAACGCAGCGACCACCGCCGCGGCGCCGAGCCCGGCCGCCACGAGGGGCTGCAGCCGTCGACGGTGGAGCGCGACCGCGGTCGGGATGATGGCGAGCAGCACGAGGCCGTACGACAGGAACATCACCGCGCCGAACAGGACGCCGCCGGCGCACGCGAACCGGGTCGAGCGCACACCGGTGCGCGCGGTGGCGAGCACGACCAACGCGACTGCGCAGGCACCGACACCGGCGAAGAAGGCGTCGGCGCTCGTGACCATCCAGATGGCAACGGGAGCGACGGCGACGAAAGGCGCCGCCCGGCGGGCCAGGTGTTCCCCTGCGACATCACGGACGGTGACGAGCACTGCGGCGACCGCGACCGCGCTACCCGCGATCTCGATGGCCGCGACCACCCACGGCGACCCGAGCCCGATCCGGTCGAGCAGCGAGAGCAGCAGGAGGAAGCCCGGCGGGTGGCCCTGCACGTGGATGCGGTACTCGGCGATGTGTGCGGTGAAGCCGCCGAGGAACGCGACCGGATCACGGACGCGCGCGACATCGAGGAAGTACTCGTTCTTCAGGGTGACCGATCCGACGATGCCCTCGAAGCCGTCGAGCAGCGCAAGGGACACGTCCCAGGCGACGGTGACGAGCGAGGCACCGACCACGACGAACCGCCACGACGCGCGCGCACACACTGTCGCGGCCCATCGCACCACGACCACGCCCACCGCGAGCGGCAACACCAGCGCGTACCCGGGCCGCCAGTCGAGCGCGGCATCGAGCGGCGGGAACGGGATGCGGAGATGCGCGCCCGACTGCACGAGATCGACCAGGACGAGATGCGCGGCGACGATCAGCGCCATCCACACCATCAGCGCCATCCACACGAGCAGCATCGGCCACGCGGTCACCGCGGCCCGTTCGCGCGTCGGCGGGCGCGTTGCGATCGTCGTCGTCTGCCCCACGACCGTCCTACGGAGCCGACGGTGCTCTTGGTTCATCCGGTGGTTCATCCGGCCCTCGCACGCGTTCCGTAGTGCCCGCGTGGGTGACGTGATCCTTCCCGTGCTCGACGAGACTGCCGCGATTCCCGCGGTGTTGGCGTCAATTCCGCGCGGCTGGCGCCCGATCGTCGTGGACAACGGGTCGACCGACGGATCCGGCGTGCTCGCCCGCGAACTGGGCGCCGTGGTCGTCGACGAACCTCGTCGCGGGTTCGGCGCCGCGTGCCATGCCGGTCTGCTCGCCGCCGACGACCAGCTGGTCGCGTTCATGGACTGCGACGGTTCGCTCGACGGTTGCGACCTCGACGTCGTGGCCGAACCGGTGCGCACCGGCGCGCTCGACCTCGTGCTCGG
>DASUAS010000102.1:0-8114 GCA_035763625.1 Acidimicrobiia bacterium | reverse complement strand
GAAGGTGCGCCGGCTGCTTCTGTCGCTTCCGGTTCAGGAGCACGGCGCGGCTCCGACACGGGCTCCGCCCGGATCGACTGCACCGCCACCAGGGTCAGCGTGCTCATCGGCTTGACGTGCTTGCGACCGTCGGCCGTCACCGACGTACCGCCACCCACGTTGGTCGAGATGAGCACCGCGTGCGCGCCCTCCTCGAGCTCGATCTCGATCGGCTGGCCCGACGTGTCCTTCCAGAGCCCGATCACCCGCGACGGCTTGCACCCCGGCGGTCGGCATCGCCGCACCATCCCGTACGACGTGAGCGTGCACACTGCCGTGCCGGGGTCGTCGGCGAGCACGCTGGCGTAGCGCGCCGTCCAGCGCGAGCTGAGCTGTGGGCCGTCGAGCAGCAGCGTGATGACGACCGAGGGACCGATCGCGCGCACGCGATCGGCGACCGGCTCGAGCCGTGCGAGGTCCTCGCAGAGCAGCGCTGAGATCGTCACCGCACCCTCGTCGACGATCTGCAGCGAACGCCGCGGCACCGACACCGCTTCCCACCAGTGCATGTCGGGGCTCAACGCCCCGCCGAGGTGGTACTGACCGATCTGGCGGCCGTCCAGGCGCCAGCGGTGGTGCTTGTGCTGTCGCGCGTGGCGCCACACCAGCTCCTGGCGCACGCCGATGTGCAGCCAGTTCGCACCGAGCGCGTCGTCGGCGGGCTCCCGCACGCCCGCGATCAACGACCACACCCCGTAGCGGCTCAGCAGCGCCTCGAGCGGGTCGATGTCGGGTGGGGTGATCGCCGACTCCGGGAACGCGACGATGTCGACGGTCCCCGCCTCGTCGATCGCGGCCCGCAGCACACCCTCCACGAGGTCGAGATCGAGCTGCTCGGCGGGCTCGAAGCTGAAGAACCCGACTTCCATCGGGTCCATGTGCGGCAGCGTGTAGGGCACCGGATGGAAGTCGCGCGCGCGGACCCGCAGCGGCCACGGGAAGAGGAGCACGTTCGCGTGCTGCTCCGGGAACAACACATTGGACGGCCGGGTCAGGATCCGGTTCCACTCGACGTCGACCTGCGGGCCGGTGACGAACACGTGGTGACACAGCGAGCGGAGCGAGAGCCCTCCGACGCTCGGCCGGCACCGTGGCAGCACGCGCAGCACGTCGGGTGAGATCCGCGCCAACGATCCCGTCTCGGTGAGGAGCTCGCGGGCGGTGGCCCGGAACTCGCAGCCGGGCCCGGGCTTGGCCATGATCGCCGTCCCGAGGCCGGTGCACGCCTCGTCCGCGATGGCATGCAGGGCGATGAGCGCCTCGATCACCTGCCACGCGCGACCGGTCGAGAGGTCCTCGACACAGACGTCAGCCGCGTCGCGCACCACGTTCCAGGCCGCCGTCACGGCCGGGGGCGGTGAGGAGCGATCGCCGTCGAGCCACAGCAACCACTCCGTCGCCGCCGCCGCCGCCGCGTCGGGAGGGGTGACGCTGACGCCGGGAGGTGGGGAGACGACGAATCGGTACGCCTCGGACGCCTCCAGAGGTCGGTCCACGAGCGCGAAGAGGTCGGGTGGCCACGCGACCACGTCGTCGAGGTCGTGCGTTTCGAGCGCGATCCTCCACAACGCTCCGATCGTGAGCCCGCGCGCACGGTCTGACGCTCCGCCTGGAGGCATGCCTCATGTGTGCTCGCAGATCACCGCGACCGCCAGGGTCCAAGGTCCCTCCTGCCGTGAGCGCGACAGACGTGACGCGAGTCAGGGCGATCCGTTCGGCCCCAGGCGGCGGACCTGTCGCAGGAGGCTCTTGCCTTCGCCGCAGGCGTCTCGACCTCGACCGTCCGGAAGATGGAGACGGGGGTGTGGTCGAGCCCGGGTTCTTCCCCGTCATGGCGATTCTTCGCGAACTCGGCCTCGACGCCGACGAGATGGTGCAAGACCCGGGCCGTTCCAGTCGTTGGACGGCAGTCGCCGCTGCCCGTCACGGCTGTTCGAGCCGGCCTGTCGCAACAGCCCACCGCCTTGCTGGCGACGCCCGTGAGCAACAAGCCGAGGTGCAAGCGCCGGTGCTCGCAATCCGTGACCTCAACTTGAGCTGACGCGAGCTGAACTCACGTCTAGGCGGCCGGGTGCGATCCAGATACGATCACCGTTCCGGGACGGACTCGGCACCACGGTTTCGCGCCAAGATCCGCGCCGTCCCCGCGCGGGTGTAGTTCAGAGGCAGAACATCAGCTTCCCAAGCTGAGAACGCGGGTTCGATTCCCGTCACCCGCTCTGTCTGTCTGTGTGATCTGATGCTGGCTCCTGGCGATGACCACGTATCTCCCAGCCTGTCGGCGAAGGTCCGAATCTCTACGATTCTTGCGATGTCTTCTGCGGCCTCGAAGGTCACGCTCGCAAGCGGTGTCGCGTTGTCCTACATGGAGATGGGCGCCATGTCGGGGCCGACCCTGATCCTGTTACCTGGGCCCACGGACTCGTGGCGTTCTTACGAGCCAGTGCTCGATTGCTTCCCGCGGTCGATCCGCGTGGTCGCGGTGTCGCAGCGCGGCCACGGCGATTCGGACAAGCCGGCGACCGGCTATCGAGTCGAAGACCTCGCCGCCGACGTGGTAGCCCTCCTCGACGCTCTCGGCATCGGACGAGCGGTCGTGGCCGGGCATTCGGGCTCGTGTCTCGTGGCTCGCCGCGTGGCGCTCGATCATCCCGAGCGGATCGCGGGGCTGGTACTCGAGGCTTCGCCCTCCACCCTCCGGGGTCACGCGGAACTCGCGGCATTCGTGGAGTCCGTCGTCGTGACGCTGGAGGACCCGATCGACCCGGACTTCGCTCGGTCCTTCGTGGCCGACACGTCATCGGAAGGCTTGGCGCCAGAGCTGCTCGATGAGTTGGCCAGCGAGCTGACGAAAGTGCCAGCGCGAGTGTGGCACCAGCTGTTCGCCGGGCTGCTGGACTACGACGACCTCTCCGAGCTCGCGCGCGTGGCGGCGCCGACGCTGTTGGTGTGGGGCGACGCTGACACCTTGGTCACTCGCAACATGCAAGCGACGCTCGCGCACCACATCGGTGCCGCGGAGCTGCGCGTCTACCACGGTGTCGGCCACACTCCACGCTGGGAGGAACCCGCGCGCTTCGCTCGCGACGTCGCGATGTTCGTGGAGCAAACATCGCAAGCGCGGCAGTGAGCGCGCGCTACCCGCGCGCCGTGCCGCCTCGGCGAGCAGCGTGGACTTGCCGATGCCCGGGTCACCGACGACGAGCACGACCGCAGGCTCACCGTTGGCGCCTCAGCTGACCGGCGCGTCACTTCTTCTGGAGCACGATGCGGTAGTGCTCGAGCAGCTCCCGTTCGAAGCACACGCTGTTCGCGCTCACGCCCGACGTGAAGGCGAGCCGGAAGTCGGCGCTGGTGAGCCAGCGAGGCGCGAGGCGCAGCTTGAGGAGCGACTTCTTCATGCTCGGTTCGCCGAACCGCTTTCGCCACTGACGGATCGTCTCGATGTAGTCGAGCCGGCCACTCGTGCTCGCCACCACCTCGAAACGAGGTTCCGCGCACGTGACGATCTGGTCCAGACCCATCGGGAGCCACGACCCGGGGAACTGGTGGCCGAGCAACGCGAGGTACCACGCGTCGGACTCGCGTGGCGCATCGATGTCGACGTCGGCGAGCGGGATCATGTTCGGTCCGAACACCATCGTCTGGAGGTAGAAGCGCCCCTCGCCGGGGAGCACGCTCGCGACGCGGGCGAAGAGGTCGCGGTAGATCGTCTCCTGCTGTCCGGCGCGGTACTCCTCGGGCGAGCAGAAGTGCTCGAACGCACCGAGGCTCGCCACCGCGTCGAACGGGCCGAAGCTCTCGCGCGTGAGGAGCCGTGCGTCGTCGAGATGGACGTCGAGACCGTGCCGGCGGCACGCGGCGGCCTGGGCCGACGAGAGGGTGACGCCGACGCCGGTGCCGCCCCGGCGTCGGACGAAGTCGAGCAGGGGGCCCCACCCGCAGCCGAGGTCGAGCACGCGTCGCCCGGGTCCGATCCCGATCTCGTCGGCCACGTATTCGTGCTTGCGCGCCTGCGCCTGTTCGAGGGTCAACGAGAAGTCACCGTCATACTTGGCCCCGCTGAAGTCGGCCATCTCCCCGAGGCTCAGTCGGAACATGCGATCGATCAGCGAGTACGTGAACTCGAGATCGTTGCGATCAGCCATGGATCCTCACACTCGGGTCGTGCGCGCACGCGTCCCGAGATCGACGCGGCGGTTCCGTAGCTTCGGTCCCGCGCGCACCCGTCGTCAACGAGCGCATGCCCGGGCGTGCGAGCGCCGGTGTCCGGGCACCCTGGTGACGTGACGACCACCCACTCGCCGCCCGAGACGGAGCGGGCGCGGTCGTGGCGCCGACACCTGTTCCGGCGGGCAGGGGAGGGTGCGTTCCGTCGCCGCACGCGCGACTGGTTCGGGCTGGCGGTGGGCGTCGTCCTGCTCGTGCTCACCTCGCTCCACCACGGCGACGTGACCCGCAGCGAGCGAGCGCTGTTCGACCTGTTCAACACGCTTCCGAGCAGCGTCGAGCCGGTGTTCCGCTCCCTCTACCGCCTGGGCGCCCTGTGGGCGGTCGGGCTCGTGGTGGTGGCCGCGGTGGTGGCCGGCCGACGACGGCTGGCGCAAGACCTCGTGGTCGCCGGGCTCCTCGCGTGGGCCGCGGCGCGGGCGCTCGCTGAGATCGTCGACGCCCACGAAGGCATCACGCGCACCCTGCGCATCGCCGCGGGATTCGGGAGCTCGCCGTCGGCATACCCGTCGGTCCGGGTTGCCGTCGTCGTGGCGGTGATCGGTGCGTCGGCGCCGTACGTCAGCCGACCGGCGCGCGCCGTGGGCTGGACCATCGTCGCGTTGCTCGGCGTCTCGGCGCTGTACCTCGGCACCGCGTTCCCCAACGACCTCTTCGCCGGTGTCGTGCTCGGATGGACGGTCGCGTGCGTCGTGCACCTCGTGTTCGGGTCGCCCGGCGTCCGACCGACGATCCCCCAGATCGAGGACGCCCTCGCACGGTTGGGTGTCCGGGCCCGGGACCTCCGCTTCGCGGACGAGCAACCGGCATCGTCGACGCTGGTGCTCGCCGAAGATGACGACGGACCTCTGCGCGTCGGTGTCGTCGGTCGCGACGACGCCCACCACCGGCTCCTGGTCAAACTGTGGTCGACGCTGGTCAACCGACGCTCGGCGGCGCGGTTCGCGATCACACGCGTGCAGGAGGTCGAACACGAGGCCTATCTGCTGCTCCTCGCCGCGCAGGGTGGCGTGCACGTGCCCACGGTCGTGGCCGCCGGCCGCGGTGGTCCCCGCGCCGCGCTCCTCGTGCAGCGACCGATCGCGGGGGCCCGTCTCGCCGACCTGCCCGCCGACGAGGTGACCGACGCGCTCCTCGCCCGGATCTGGGCCGACGTCGACGCGTTGGGCCGGAGCCGCATCGCGCACGGTGACCTCGACGCCGACCACGTCGTCGTGCGGAACGGCCAACCGTGGATCGTCGGGTTCGACGGCGCCGAGGTGACGGCCGAGCCCGGTCGCCACGCCGTCGACGTCGCCGAGCTGCTGGCGTCGACCGCGGCGATGGTGGGTGACGAGCGCGCGGTGGCCGCCGCGATCGGCTCGCTCGGCGCGCCGGCGGTCGAGCGCGCGCTGCCGTTGCTCCAACCCGCTGCGCTCTCGTCGACGTCGCGGAAGCTCAGCGGCGATCACCGTCGCGCGTTCGCCAACCACCTCGAAGCGCTCCGCGCGGTGGCGGCGGAGCAGATCGGCATCGAACCGCCCGCGCTGGTACAGGTGCGTCGCGTGACCACCACGGGTGCGGTCATGGCGCTCGGCGCACTGGTCGCGGTCGGCTTCCTGATGCTCGACGTGGGTGACCCGTCCGACGTGATCGACACGATGCGAGGGGCCGACTGGGGGTGGCTGGCGCTGGCGATCCTGATCTCGTTCGCGGCCAACGTGGCCTACGCGGTCGCGCTCCAGGGCACCGTGCGCGTGCGCCTTCCGCTCGTACCGACGACCGAGGTGCAGATCGGGATGTCGTTCTCGAACCTGGCGATCCCCGGGATCGGCGGGCAGGGCATGCAGGTGCGGTACCTCCAGAAGCTCGGCGTTGACCTCTCGTCGGCGGTCGCGGCGGGTGGGATCCTCAGCAGCTTCGGTGGGCTCGTCGCCGCGTTGCTGTGCTTCGCCGTCGCCCTGATCGTCGAGCCGGCGCGCGTCGACCTCTCGCTCATCCCGACCAGTGGCCTGCTCGTCACCCTCGTCGTCGCGGCGGCCCTCGTGGTGCTGGTGAGCGGTGTGCTCGCGCTGCTCCCCGAGCTGCGCGCCCGGGTGATGCCGCCGTTGGCGCGCGGCACCGCCACGATCGCCGACGCGCTCCGATCCCCGGGCCACGTCGCCCTGCTGGTCGGCGGCAACGTCGTCGCCGCGGTCATGTCGACCTGGTGCCTGCAGCTCTGCCTCGTGGCGTTCGGCGGGCACGTCTCGTTCTGGGCGTTGCTCGCCGCCAACGTGGGCGTGGTGACGATCGCGTCGATCGTTCCCATTCCCGGCGGCGGCACCGCGGTCGGCACCGTCGGCCTCTCCGCGGTGCTGGTGTCGTTCGGCGTCACCAAGGAGGTCGCGGTCGCCGCGGTGCTGGCGAACCAGCTCGTCTTCTACTACCTGCCCGCGGTGCCCGGTTGGTTCGCGACCCGCGACCTGGTGAGGCGCGACTACCTCTGAGGATCCGCGCTGTGCAGGTCTGACGAGGTTGGCGAGCGGGCAGGGTTAGGGTGCCGCGCAGGATCCACCGTGGGAGTCGCCGTGCACGTCACGTTCTGGGGAACCCGGGGTTCGATCGCCAAGGCCGGGCCGACCACGGTTCGCTACGGCGGCAACACGTCGTGCGTCTCCGTGCGCACCGACGCCGGCACCCTCCTCGTCCTCGACGGCGGCACGGGGATCCACGAGCTCGGTCAGGTGCTCGTCGCGGGCGGCGGGCGCGTCGACGGCCACCTCCTCATCGGGCACACGCACTGGGACCACATCCAGGGGCTTCCCTTCTTCGCCCCGCTCTTCGAGGAAGGCAACGACTGGCACGTCTACGGGCCGCGCGGCCTCGACACGTCGATCGACGCGGCGCTCGCCGGACAGATGCAGTACACGTACTTCCCCGTCCAGCTCCTCGACTTCCTCGCCACGATCGAGTACCACGACCTCGTCGAGGGGCAGTTCCAGATCGACGACGTCACCGTCACGACGCGCTACCTGCACCACCCTGCGCTCACGCTCGGCTTCCGCATCGAGGCCGACGGCGCGTCGGTGGTCTACGCGACCGACCACGAACCGAGCACGTCAGCCGCGGGGACCGGTCTCGACCGGGAAGATGCACTGCACGTCGGCTTCGTGCGCGACGCAGACCTGCTGATCCACGACGCCCAGTACCTCGAAGAGGAGTACTCGACGAAGGTGGGGTGGGGTCACAGCACGGTCGAGTACGCGGTGGATGTCGCCATCGCCGGTGGTGTCGATCGGCTCGCCCTCTTCCACCACGATCCGACCCGCACCGACGACGCCGTCGACGACCTCGTCATCCGCGCCCGGGAACGCGCCTGGGGCGTCGGTTTCGTGGGCGAGATCTTCGCCGCCGCTGAGGGGACGACCATCACGCTGCGATCCGCGGACGGCGAGCGCCCGCGGCAGCCGGTCGACACCGCGACGCGCGCACCGGCCCTCGCCGAGTTGAACCGCGCGGTCGCGATCGCGGTGACCGATCCCGACATCGAGGTCGCGTTGCTCGAAGCCGCGGCGGCGGAGCGCTTCGAGGCGCTGGTGTGTCGTGACCTCGACGAGGTGCTCGACACCGTCCGCGCTCGGCGCACGCCCATCGTGGTGCTCGAAGCCGCGTCGGATCGCGCGCTCGACGAGCTGGCCGCCGACGCCCGCGCCGTGCTCGAGGACGCGCCCGACGGTGTGACCGTCGTGTATGTCACCACCACCACCCCGCCCCGCAACGAGATCCGTCCCGAGATCACCGACTGGTTGGTGTGGCCCGCCTCGCAGTCGCACCTGCGGACGAAGCTGCGCGCGTGGCTGCTCCGTCGCGCGTGTCGCTGGCAG
>DASUAS010000101.1:0-8061 GCA_035763625.1 Acidimicrobiia bacterium | reverse complement strand
GTGTACCGCGCCAGCGGCGTGATCAACTTCGCGGTCGCCGCGTTCGGGACGACCGCGCTCGCGTTCATGGCGGTGCTGCTGGGCGGCGGCGTGGCGGGCTGGCACCCGCCGTTCTGGCTTGCGTTCGTCGTCGCGACCCTCGCGGCCGCGCTGGCCGGGTCGCTCGCCGAATGGGCGGTCATCCGTCGCCTGGCCGGCGCACCTCGCCTCGTCGTGCTGGTGGCGACGATCGGGATCGCCCAGGTGCTGCTCCTCGTCGCGCTGCTGCTCCCCGACGTGCTCGAGGGTGGCTTCTTCCCGCCGTTGTTCGACTGGACGTGGACCGCCAGCCCCGAGCTCGTGGTGCAGGGACGAGCGTGGAGCGCGCTGATCGTCATCCCCGTGCTGGTGCTCGCGCTCGGGGCGTTCCTCACCCGCACCCGCACGGGGCTCATGGTCCGGGCGTCGGCGGCCAACCCCGACAAGGCCCGTCTCGTCGGCATCCGGGTGTTCCGGACCGCCAACGTGGTGTGGGCGATCTCGGCCGCGCTGGCGGCGGTGGCCGCCATCGCCCTCGCACCGGTGCGCGGGGTGTCGCTGGCCGGCGCGGCCGCCGCGGGTGGCGCGCTCAGCTACGAGCTCCTCCTCCGTGCACTGGTGGTGGCGTTGCTGGCGCGCATGCGATCGCTGCCGGTCGCGCTGGTGGCGGGCATCGGCGTCGGCATCGTCGAGGTGATCCTGCAGCAGAACGTCGCCCCGGCCGATCTCGGCGTCACCGAGCTGTGGTTGTTCGTGGCGACGCTGGTCATCGTGCTCGTCTTCTCGCGGCTGTCGCGTGCGGTCGACGACGGCGGATGGAAGGTCACCGCGTCGACGCCCGTCCGCGTCGCCGACGCCGACGCCGACGCGTGGTGGTGGTCGCGCCACCTCGGCCGCTTGGGCGTGGTCGTGCTCTTCGTCGTGCTCGTGCTCGTGCCGGTGTTCTTCTCGCGCTCGTCGCAGTCGTTCCTCTGGACGCGCGTGTTGATCTTCGCCATCGCCGGCTGCTCGCTCACCATCCTCACGGGATGGGCCGGTCAGGTGTCGCTCGGCCAGTTCGGGTTCGCCGCCGTGGGGGGTCTCGTCACGGTGAAGCTCGTGGGCGCCGACGGGATCCTCGGACTGCACCACCTGCCGTGGGGCGTCGCGGTCGCGATCGGAGTGCTGGTGGGTGCGGTGGTCGCGGTGCTCATCGGGCTGCCCGCCCTGCGCATCCCTGGCCTCTACCTCGCGGTCACGACGCTCGCCTTCGCGGTCTTCGTCTCGGTGTGGCTGGTCGCACAGGGCACGTTCCTCGATGCCAGCGGACTGCTGCCGACGCTCGCCAAGCCCGACGCCGGGATCGTCGACTTCTCGTCTCGCCGCTCGTACTACTACCTGTGCCTCGCATTCCTGGTCGCGTGCGTCGCGCTGGTCGCGCAGCTGCGTCGCACGGGCATCGGCCGGTCGGTGATCGCGACGCGCGACAACCCGTCGTCCGCGGCGGCGATGACGATCTCCACCACGCGTACGAAGCTGCTCGCGTTCGCGGTGTCGGGCGGCATGGCCGCGCTCGCCGGGTGTCTCCTGGTCACGTTGCTGCCCAGCAACACGCCGGCGGTGACGTTCGCGCCCGAGGAGTCGGTGAAGGTCGTCGCCATCGTGGTGATCGGCGGCCTCGGCGCGTTCGTGGGTCCCGTCCTCGGCGCCCTCTGGGTCGTCGGCGTTCCCGCCATCTGGCCCGACGAGCCCGTCGTGCCGTTCCTCGTGTCGGGCATCGGCATCCTGGTCATCCTGCTGTTCGCGCCCGGTGGCCTGGTCGGCATCCTCCGCACGATCGAGTCGTGGTTCTTCGACCGCCGGCGCGCCGCCTCCGATGAAGGGTGCGTCGCTCGAGCGCGTAGAACGCGGTCAGGTGACGCAACCTTGGACGAGGGGGCACACCCCGCGCCCGACGAGAGTGACTGGTTGGTCGCGACGGGGGTCACGGTGCGCTTCGATGGTCGGGTGGCCGTCGACCACGTCGACGTGCGCGTCGGCGCACGCGAGCTGGTGGGCCTCATCGGCACCAACGGCGCGGGCAAGAGCACGCTGATGAACGCAATCGGAGGATTCGTGCCTGCCGAAGGCCGGGTCGAGGTGCTCGGTCGCGACGTGACCGACCTCCCTGCGTACCGCCGTCACCGGCTCGGCCTCGGACGCACGTTCCAGGCCGCGCGCCTCTACGACGACCTCTCGGTGCGCGAGACGGTCATGGTCGCGCTCGAAGCCCGCGATCGCTCGCGCGTCGTGCCGTCGATGCTGCACGTGCCGCCGTCACCGCGCGCCGAGCGGCGCAAGCGCGCCGAGGCCGACGACATCCTCTCCGCGCTCGGCCTCACCGACGCCGCCGAGCAACCCGCCGCCACGTTGTCGACCGGGACGCGCCGGATGGTCGAGCTGGCCGGGCAGCTCGCGCTCGGCGCGCGCGTCGTGCTGCTCGACGAACCGACCGCCGGGTTGTCCCAGCGCGAGACCGAGGCGTTCGGTCCGCAGCTGCGGGAGATCCAACGCGAGCTCGACGCCGCGGTGCTGCTCATCGAGCACGACATGCCGCTGGTGATGTCGGTGAGCGACCGCGTCTACTGCCTGGAGGCGGGCCGCGTGATCGCCGAGGGCAGTCCCGACGCGGTGCGCGCCGATCCGCTGGTGGTCGCGAGCTACTTGGGCGCCGACGAGTCGGGGGCGACGACGCGGAACGCGCCCCGCATGAACGGGTGGACCCGGCAGAAGTAGGTGTAGGTCCCCGGCGCGAGGTCGGCCGGGGTGCTCCAGGTCTCGCTCCCTGAGGTGGGCGCGCCCGCGCTGCCGAGCTGCCCGGAGTCGAACTGCACGTCGGCGTCGGCGAGCGGGTACGCGATCCCGGTCGACGCGGTGCACGGCGCCTTGCACGCGGTGATCGAGTGCCACACGTTCTGGTCGCCGGCGTCGAAGTTGTCGAACGTGATCGACTGGCCTTCGTTCACCGTCGGGATCTTGCCCTTGGCGCCGAGGTCACCGGCGCCGTACTCGAAGCTGCCGATCGGGATCGTCGTCTCCAGCGGGCCCGACGCGGTCTCGCGCGGATCGGCGAGGTTGGTGGCCGTGCCGCCGTGGTTGTCGTTCTCGGGGAGGTGGCCGTGGGTGAGCACGCCCCGCTGGTCGATCTTCTGGGTGAACGGGTCGTGGCCGCCGGGACCGTCGTACATCCAGACGACCCCGAGACCCATCGACTCGTACCACGACGCCTTGCGCGTGTCGTAGGTGGTCGAGATGCTCAGCGTGTCGCCGGCCTTCACCGCGACGTCCCAGTCGTCGGGCGTGGTGCCCATCGACACGTCCCACGAGACTGCACCCGCGGGTTCGTAGTACTTCGCCTTCGACGTGAAGATGGTCTTGGTCCGGTCGCCGCGCGCCACCGAGAACGTGTCGTACAGACCGCCGGGGTGGAGGTGCCCGAAGGTCTTCACCAGCACGCCGTCGTTCGGGAGCGTGTACGAGTTCACCCGGCGCGCGTTCGGGTCGTCGTCGGGGTAGGTGTACTTCCCATCGGTGCCGCTGCCCTTGAGCGCGTCGAACACCGGGTAGATCTTGCCGTTCTCGACGTCGAGCCAGATCGGGTGGACGTCCTTCATCGTCGCCGCCTTCGGCGACGTCGCCGGCACGAAGTCGACGTCGTAGGTGATCGACACCTTGAACGGCTTCGCGGTGAGGTTGTGGATCATGTAGTTGAGGTACCAACGGTCGTTGGCGTCGTATCGGTAGCCGTAGCCGGCGGGCAGCTCGAGCGCGGTCTTCTCCTCGCCGGCGGCGATGAAGCGCTCGGGGAACGGCGGCGCGGTGGCGTCGAAGCGGTTGGCGGTCGCCCACACACCGTGGTGGAGGTGCAGCACGTCGACCGGCGGGACCTTGCCGTTGGCCAGCTTCAAGTTGGGCCGGAAGCCGACGACCCAGCCGTCTTCCTCGGGTTGGGGGATCCGGTACGGGTTGGTCTCGATGATGTTCTGGCCCGGCTTGATGTCGAGCGGGCCGTAGGAGAAGTGGAGGTGCTCCACGCCGCCGATCGCCGCCGGGGTCGTCGTCGTGGCCGGCGCGGTGCCCGAGGTGACGCTCACCTGCGCCTGTGCCCGCGTGTCGCCGAGCGCGATCGCGGCCGCGCCGCCGGCGACGAGGAGTGCGAGCGCGACTGCGATCGCACCGCGGCGCAGAGCTCGACGCATCCGAATCACGGTAGCGACGACCGCTCACCGGCGGGTGGCGGTGGCGCGAACCGGCATGATCTGCTCGAATCGTGCACGGTGGCAGACGGCATGGACGGTCGGGACGGCATGGACGGTCGGGACGGGGCAGCCGCGGTGCGGGCGGAGTGGCGAGCCGAGGAGGAGCGGTGGTCGCGCGCCGCGTTCGAGCGGTGGGAGCACGGACGCACGCTCGTTGACATCGCGCGGCAGTGCATGCTGCGCGGCGACACCGCCCGGTTCACGTTCCCGTCGGTCACGTGGTCGGGCGTCGTGGTCGCAGTCGGTGACGACGTCGCGCGTGTCGACGCCGGCGACACCAGGGTCGACGTGCACCTCGGTGCGAGCGCGCCGCTCGTGCTCCGCACGCGCGCGGGCGGTCGGGACCGCACGGGCTCCGGCGGTGCGGTCACGACCTTCGCGGCTCGGCTGCGGGAGCTCGACGGCACAGAGGTGTGCATCGGCATCGCGACGGGGCTGCTCGAGGGCACGTTGCGCGTCGGGCGCGATCAGCTGCGCCTCCGCGACCGCGATGGTGGGTGTGCCTACGTGCCCACCGGGTCGGTGTGGTGGGTCCGACCGCTCGACGACGACTGATCATCGCCGGGCAGCGCCGCCAGCCACGCCAGGAGCTCGTCCCGGAGGAAGCGCAGCTCGCGCCCGCCGGGGAAGCGGTGGCAGGGGATCCGGCCCTCGCGGACCATCCGGCGCAGGTACTCGACGTTCACCTGCAGGAGCTCGGCCGCCATGGCGGCGGTGAGCACGGGCGGGAAGTCGGCGCCCGTTGCCGGGTCGCGGCCTTGGTCCACGCGCCGCCACCGTAGTGCCGGGAATGTCCGGTTCGATAGGGGTTGACCAGAAACTCCAGAAACGTGCATACTGCTCGCACCCGCAGGAACCAGACATTTCGGTCGGGAGGGGGCACTGGTCATGGCGACGGCGACGGTCACCGGGTCACGAGGGAGGGGCGGTCTCCCCGCGGCGGCGCCGGCAACGCCCGGCGGCCGTTCGCGAGCGCGGGTGTCGCGCGGCCACGTCGTCATGGCGCTGGCCGGGCTGGTCGGCCTGGTCCTGTCGTTCGCGGTGCTTCGGGAGCGCGAAGGCGAGACCGCCGTCCTCGTGGCCGCCCACGAGATCCGTGCCGGGGAGACGATCGCGGCCTCCGACTTCCGCACCGCGCGGGTCACGCTCACGCCCGAGGTGCTGGCCACGGTGGCGCAGGCCGCCGACCGTCGGCACCTCACCGGTCGGATCGCCGGGACCACGATCGCCGAGGGCGAGCTCGTCACCCGGCGCACGCTGCGCCGTCGGGCCGCGGCCCATGGGCTCCGGGCCATGAGCATCCCGATCGATCCTGCGCGCGCGGTCGGCGGGCGCCTCGAGGCCGGCGATCGCGTCGACGTCCTCTTCGCCGGCGAGGAAGCCGTGTCGATCATCGTGGCCGACGCCCCCGTGCTCGCCGTCGACGCGCGGGGCCGGGGCGGGATCGGCGAATCGGCGAGCCCGTTCACGGTGACGATCGCGGTCGACGCCCGTCAATCCGAGCTCGTCGCTGCCGCAGTGGCCGACGGCGAGATCTCGCTCGCCCGCACCACCGGCGCAGCGTCGGCCCGTGGCACCACGCCGGAGTCCCTCGACCGGGTGGCGGCCGACGACGGGAGCCCGCGATGAGCTCCTCGGAGCCGGCGGTGGCGCTCGTGTTCTCGCCCGAGACGTGGGTCGAGGAGCTGCACCGTCACCTCTCGCACCACGGCGGCGCGTGCGTGCGTCAGGTCGTCGTCGAACCCTCGGTCGCGCTCGACGAGGAGTACGACGTGCTCGTCGTGAGCGACCGCTGGCCGGCGCTGACGTTCGGACTCGTCGGCGCGGTGCACGCGCGTGGTCGACGCGTGCTCGGCGTGTTCGACCCCCAGGAGCCCGCGGGGAAGGACCATCTCGTCGAGCTCGGCGTCGACGCCACTCTCGCGGCCGACGCCGACGTCGGTGAGTTCGTGGTCGCGCTGCGCGGCCTCGACGCGACGGTGGCCGTGCGCTCCGATGGTGCGACGACCGGACGTCACGACGCGCGCGAGCACGCCGGCGATGCGCTGGGCCGGTTGGTCGCGGTGTGCGGACCGCGGGGGAGCGGGATCACAGAGGTGGCGCTCGGTGTGGCCACGGCGCTCACCACGGTCCGGCGTTCCGTGCTGCTCCTCGACGCGCACGAGAGCGCGCCCGCGCTCGCCGGTCGCCTGGGCCTCGGTCTCGAACCGAACCTGCGCACCGCCGTCGACGCGTGCGCGCACGGGATGGGCTCGCTCGAGGAGTGCGTCGCGCCCGTCGGCACCCCGGGGAGCGGACGGCTCGGCGCCGTCGCCGGGCATCCGAGCGCCATCGCGGCCTCGCAGGTGACGACGCAGGACGTGCTCGACGTGGTCGCCGCGGCACGTTCGGAACACGAGTTCCTGGTGGTCGACCTGGAGGAGCGCTCGACGACCGCGATCGCGATCACCGGGCTCGCCGACGTCGTCGTCGGAGTGGTGCACGCGAGCCCCGTGGGCGTCGTGCGCGGGCTCGAGTGGGCGATCGACGTGAACGGTCGGAGCGGGGCGAACGGCACCATCCCGCTGCACCTCGCGGTGAACCACGCGCCGCGGAGTCGGTTCCGCCAGGAGGAGATCCGCGCCGAGATCCTGCGCACGATCCGACCGACGTCGATCGCGTGGTGCCCTCACGACCGGGCCGTCGAGGTCGCGGCGTGGGACGGCACGATCGCCGGACGCGGTGCGTTCCGTTCGGCGTGCACGCGGATCGGGGCGCTGGTCGATCCCGAGTCAGGCGGTCGCCGCCGGTGGTCGCGATGACGGTCGACGCGTACGACGCCATCCGCCGGGAGGTGCACGCACGCATCGAGCGTCGTCGCCTCCGGCCCGACGTCGATCTCGACGCGGTGCGGGGCGAGGTGGGCGCCACGGTCGACGAGTTCCAGCGGGCGGCGATGCTCGGCGAGCACCTGCCCCTCGCCGATCCCACCGAGCTCGCCGATCGGGTGCTGCGTTCCATCACCGACCTCGGCCCGTTGACCGATCTCCTGGCGAGGCGCGATGTCGAAGAGATCTTCATCGAAGGTCCGCGGGTGTCGTACCTCGACGGTTCCGGTCGACTGCGGGGTCTCACCGTGCCGACCAGCGAGGACGAGAACCGTCACGTGGTCGAGCGCATGCTCGCGGCCACCGATCGCCAGCTCAACACCAAGCACCCGCTCGTGCAGGCGCGAGTGCTCGGTGGCTCGGCGCGCCTCACCGCGGCCATCCCACCGGTCGGTGACCAGCTGTCGGCCACGGTCCGTCGCTACGTGGTGCGCAACGTCACCCTTGCCGACCTCGTCGTGCGCGATTCGATGTCGCAGCAGGCGGCGGACTTCCTCCACCTGCTCATGCAGCTCCGCAGCCGGGTCACGGTGTCGGGCGAACCGGGAGCCGGCAAGACCACGCTGCTGGCGGCGCTCCTCGCCGCCGCGCCCGCCAACCACTGCGTGCGCGCCTGCGAGGAGATCCGCGAGCTCGCGGTCCCGATCACGCACGGCTCCTACTACGAGGTCCGACCGCCCGCGCTCGACGGCACGGGCGAGATCACGCTGCGCGACCTGGTCAAGTTCGTCCTGGCGATGCGGCCGGACCGCATCGTCGTGGGCGAGGTGCGGGGGTCGGAGGCGTTCGAGTTGAGCCGCGCCGTCAACGCCGGCTGCGGGTTCCTCTGCACCGTGCACGCGAACAGTGCATCCGAAGCGCTCGACGCGCTGGTCAACGCCGCGCTGATGGCGGGCGAG
>DASUAS010000100.1:0-6602 GCA_035763625.1 Acidimicrobiia bacterium | reverse complement strand
CGTGACCTCGTGGATCGCGATCCAGAGCCGGAAGTCGCGCGGCCGGAATGCGAAGCGCTTCTCCAACGCGAGCACGTTGCCGCCCACGTAGTACACCGCGTCGGCCGCGGCGTCGTCGTCGAGCACGAGCAGGTCGTACTGCCCGAGCACGCGCTGGGAGAGATACCCCAGCAGCACACCCGTCTCGGTGCCGGCGACCCGTCGACCGATCGGCGCGACCCGGCTCGACGCCATGCGCTCGCCGACGCGCGCGGTGAGCGGCTGGAGCAGGCGCCGCATCGACGAGACGTTGGCCGAGACCCACGCCGCGCGGTCGACCACCTCGGCCCGGGCGCGACCGGGCGGGCGCAGCCCGGTGTGCTCGCTGACGAGCGCCTCGGCCTCGGCGGTCACGGCGTCGAAGTCGTCGCGCAACGAGCCCGCGAGGTAGCTGGCCGCCAAGGGTTCACGACCGCTGAAGCGGCGGGCGACCTTCTCGGCCAGCGTCCAGTCGATCGGGTCGTGGACCGGACCGGCAGGTGGCGCCTCGGCCACCGCGACGGCGGGGAGGTGCGTCACCGGCGCCCGCGCCCGGTCACGAGGACTCGCGCCCCCGGTGCTTGGGACGGATGACTCGGAGGTAGTAGCCGATCAGCGTGGCGATCAACCAGAGCACCAGGCTGGCGGCGAGGATGAAGCCGATCCAGTAGAACCACTTGAACTGGTCGCTGGCGACCACCGCCGAGCCTGAGACGGCCGGTGCCGCCGCCGCCGGCGCGGCCAACCCGACCAGCGCGACGAGCGCGAGGGTCACGACGTGGGCGACGCGGGCACGGACCGAGTTCACGAGCAGCTCCTGCAGGCGGGCGTCCGGATCGGGACGCCACGACCCTAGTTCCCGACCGTGGTGGTGACGCTACACGGAGCCGGGCGTGGAGCCGGCGGACTCGTCGGGGGGAAGCGCGACGCCGAGGGCCTCGGCGATGCGCTGCTTGAGCTCCGGCGGTACGTCGTCGCGGCACTTCGAGGAGATCACCTGTCGCAGCTCGACCTCGAAGTCGAAGCCCTGCGCGCACGGCGGGCACTTGCCCAGGTGCCGACGGATGGTCCAGCGCCGCCAGACGGTGAGCTCGCCGTCGAGGTAGCCGTAGACCCGGTAGATCGCCTTGTCGCAGTCCATCGTGGTGCTCTATCCCCCCGCGTGACCGGCGGCTTCGGGCTCCGGCGTCGGCCCAGACGTGGGCGCGGGTGGCGTCGGGAGCAGGCCGCGTTCGCGGCCGAAGTCCCACAACCGCTCCTGGAGCTGCTTTCTTCCGCGGTGCAGCCGACTCATGACCGTGCCGATGGGCACATCCGTGATCTCGGCGATCTCCTTGTAGGAGAAGCCCTCCACGTCGGCCAGCAGCACGGCCATGCGGAACTGCTCGGGGAGCGCCTCGAGCGCCTCCTTGACCATCTCGTCGGGGATGCTCTCGAGCACCTCGGCCTCGGGGGTGCGGCCGGCTTCGACCGATTCCAACCCTCCGAGCCGGCGGAACAGGAAGAAGTCCTCGGTGTCGTCGAGATCGACCTCGTCGGGGCGGCGCTTCTTCGCTCGGTACGAGTTGATGAAGGTGTTGGTGAGGATCTTGTAGAGCCAGGCCTTGAGGTTGGTGCCCTCCTTGAAGCCACCGAACCCGCGATAGGCGCGCAGATACGTCTCCTGCACGAGGTCCTCCGCGTCGGAGGGGTTGCGCGTCATGCGGAGCGCGGCGGAATAGAGCGCGGACATGAACGGCATGGCGAGATCGGCGAACTGGGCCTGGTCGGCCATGCGGCCAGGCTACCCACACCGGGCTCGACTCGATCATCGAGGCCGGATCACGAGTCCCGGATCACGGCGCGGCGAGCAGCTCGTCGATCCGATTCGGACGCTCGGGACGCGCGAAGTGGAAGCCCTGCGCCAGGTCGCACCCGACCTCGCGCGCGGCTTCGGCCATGGACTCGTCCTCGACCCCGAGCGCGACCACGAGGACGTCGGCGTCGTGCGCGGCGTCGACGACCGCGCGCAGGCGCGACTTGGTCACCAGGCGGCGCACGAACTGAGGGTCGAGCTTCACCACGTCGAGCGGCGCAGAGTGCAACCACGCGAAGCGCTCCACCGCCCAGTCGCAGAGCGCGTCGGGCTCGACGTCGGGGGTGAGCGCGGAGCTGCCGAAGTCGTCGACCACGACCACGACGTCGAGGTTGCGCAGCACCATCAGCCGGTCGCGCGTCCGCGAGCGGGTCCGGACGAAGTGGTGCTCCCCCACCTCGAACGCCAACACCCGCGGATCGACGATCTCGTTGTACTCGAGGAGGTGCTGCACCCGGTTCGGGAGGTCCCGGAGCGCAAGGTGGTCGTCGAAGAGGTTCACCGCGACGGTGACGGGACGAGCCGGGAACGCACGCCGCCACTCGCCGGCGCGGCGGGCGGCCTCGATCACGACCGACCAGCCGATGCGCACGAGCAGCGAGCTGTCGTCCTCGTCGACGAGGAACTCACCCGGCGCGAGGAGGCCCCGTCCGGGGTGGTCCCAACGGAGCAGCGCCTCGACGTGCACGGCCTCGCCGGAGCCCAGGTCGATCACCGGCTGGTAGAGGCGGATCAGCTCGCCGCAGTCGAGCGCGCGTTGCAGCTCCGACTCGGCGACGAGCGTGGGTTGGACGCGGTTCATCGGTGGCACCCTCCGACCGGGCTCCACCCGGCGTCAGAGGGATCGGCGGCGGCAGCGCTGCGCTTGAGCGCCCGGGCTCGGGCGGGGTGGTACCAGGCGCGCGGTTCAGCTCTGCTGGTCGAGGTCGGCCAGGCGGCGCGCCACCGTCGCCAGCAGCTGCTGCGACAGCTCGGGCATCTCGGCGAGGAGACCGGCGAATTCACGCTGGCCGATGACCTCGATCGCCACCGGCGTCTTGGCCACCACGGTCGCCGTGCGGGGGCGGTGGTCGAGCAGCGCGATCTCGCCGACGTAGGAACCGGCGCCGCGCTCGGCGACGACTTTGTTGCCCTGACGGACCTCGATCTCGCCGTCGAGGACGATGATGAACTCGTGTCCGGTCCTGCCCTCCTCGGTGAGGACGGTACCGGCCGGCTCTTCGAGGTAGGTCGCCAGCTGCGAGATCAGCCGGAGCTCCTTCTTGGAGAGGCCCGAGAACAGCGGCACCTTCGCCAACTGGTCCTCGATACGTTCGTGGCGGTCCATGACGTTCCTCCTCGTGCCAGGAGCAGTCTGCCCCAAAACGCGTCGCCGCGCCGCGGGAACGGAGCGGACGCGAGCGACGGGATCAGGTGGCGTCGATCTCGCCCGCCATCCCGCTCGGCAGGTGCAGCACGCACGCGTACATCCACTTGCCCGCCGAGGGCACGGTGTAGGTGTAGCTCCGCGCCGACAGCGGTGGGCCCTGCTTCGTCTTGGGCGGCAGCCACCCCGTGTTGATGTAGGTGTCGGGCGCGAGGGTCTGCGGCGACGGGCCCGGGACGGGGTTCACCACGTTGTCGGCGGTGGGGATCGTCGGCACGAGCGTTCCGCCGAAGCTGGCGGTGTGCGGAGCCGCCGAGTTGTTGACGAAGGTGACCTGGTCGCCGGCCTTCACGCTGCGCGGCGTCGGTGAGAAGGCGAGGACGTCGGTGTGCGCGGTCGACGCGCCCATGTCGACGGTGTAGGTCGTGGTGCCGTCGGAGTTCTTGGTCGACTTGGGCTTGCTCGACGTGAGCTTCGCCTTGGCGGCCTCACCTTCCTTGAAGTACTTGGCCTTCTCCTTGTTGCCGGTCTTGGTGATCTTCGACTGCGAGTCCTGCGTGTCGTCGGTGACGGTGATGTGCCCGACCATGTTCGGGTGCAGCACGCAGTAATAGGTGTACGTGCCGGTCTTGGCGAACGACATCGAGAACTTCTGCACCTCGGTCGCCGCACCCAGCGGCAGCACGCCCGAGTTGACGAGGGTGCTGCCGTCGTAGGCACCGGTCGCGGGCGTCGGGAAGGTGAGCGCGGGGTCGGCCTGCGTGCTCGGTGGGACCGTGGTGCCCGGCGGCACGAACGTGACCGAGTGCGGCTCGGGCCCGGCGATGTTCCACGTCACGGTGGTGCCCTTGGCCACCTTCACCGTGGCGGGGAGGAACTCGAGCACCGCGATGTTCGGGTCCTTCGGGTCGTTGACCCCGGCGACGAGGGACACCTCGGTCGGCGCCGCGACGGCGCGAGGTGTCGCGGCCTGGACCGGGACGGCGAGGGCGACCAGGCCGCCGAGCGCGAGGGTGACGACGAGGGATGCGCGCAGGCGAAGCGAGCCGAACTTCACGAGAACCGACCTCCGAAGGGATGCGAGCAGGGGAACCTACCGCAGCGCACCCCGCCACTCGTACATCGTGCGCTCAGTTCACGCGATCAGATCGCGCGGTCGGATCGAGCGGTCAACCGGTCACGAGCACGTCGCGCAACGACGTGACGACGTCATCGTCGAGACCCGCTTCGCGCGCCCAGCCTTCCGCGTCACCGTGAGTTGCGCGCACCGCGGCGAGGAACGCCTCCATCGACTTCGCCTCGGCGCGTCCGACGCCCGGTGGTAGCGCCACCTTCGCCTCCGGGAAGTCGGCGGCGGCGCGGATGCGCTCCATCACCAACACCATCCGCTCGTCGGTCAGCGTGTAGTCCTCGACGATCACCTCGTCGGGAACACCGACGATCGACAGCACCAGCGCGGCGACCATGCCGGTGCGGTCCTTCCCCGCCGTGCAGTGGAAGGTGGCGGGCAGGTGGTCGGGCGCGGCCAGATGCGCGATGACGCGGGCGAGCGTCTCCGTGCGCTCGGCCAGGCTCTCGGCGTAGTGGCGCCCGAGGTTGCCTTCCGCCAGCGCGGGCGGGAGGGCGTGACCGATGGCGGCATCGCCGTGGCTGAGGGGTGCGTGCAGGAACCCGATGTCGGTGTCACCGAGGGGACCGCGGCCGCTGCGCTCGAGCTCGACCGCGGAACGGAGGTCGATGATCGTCTGCATGCCGAGCTCGAGGAGCCGTTCGACGTCGTCGGGTTCGAGGTGGTGGAGGGCATCGCTTCGGAACATCACCCCGAAGCGCGTGGTGGCACCGTCGAGGGTGGGCAGGCCGCCGAGATCGCGGAAGTTGAACGCGCCGTTGAGCGGGACGAAGCGGTGGTCGTGTGCGGTCACGTCGTCACGCTACGCACTCCGGGTGACGAGCGGGTGGCCGGAGCGCGAACGCTTGCTCGCGTCGTTCGTCCAGACGTGGTGACGGAGGTGCGAGATGCCCGATGACCTGATCGACGCCGACGAGGCGTGCGAGCGCCTCCGGCGCGCGTGACCAGTTCGACGTGCTCGTCTCCAGAGGCCTCCTCACGGCCGTCGAAGGCGAGGGCGTGGCCCGCTTCTCACGCGCCGAGGTGCTCGCCATGACCACTGGTGGTCGAATCAGAGCGTGCCGTTGCGAGTCGCGGTGTTGAACGCGAGCCATCCCGGGAGCACGGGGAGCCAGTAGCCGATGATGCGTGACATCAGCACGGCCGCGACGGCGGGTGCCGCGGTCACTCCGACTTGACCGAGTCCAGCGACCAGCGCGGCCTCGAGCGCGCCGAGTCCGCCAGGCGTTGGTGCCGCCGCTGCGAGCGCAGTACCCGCCAGGAACACGGCAACGACGGTGAGGACCGGGAGGTGGACGCCGACCGATTCGAGGCACGCGACGAACACGAACGCTTGCGCGATGGTGACTCCGATGGAGCCGCCGAACAGAAGAAGGGTCCGGCGTGATTCGGCGAGCACGCCTCGGATGTCGCGCGCGTGTGGCCGGATGCGGTCGAAGATGGCCGACAGTCCGTGACGCCAGTACCAGAGCCCGGCAAGCGACAGCGCGACGAGGATCGCGGCCACGATCGGCCAGTAGTCCGAGAGGTCGGGCGCGCGTGGAAGGTGGATGCTGGCGTGCATTCCCGCGATCGGGACGAGCGCCAGGAGAAGCGCGACGTGCACGATCCCGCCGGCCGCCGCGTTGACCCCGACCGAGGTCGCGGCACGGGATCTGCGGATCCCGCACCGCTCGAGGTACCGGACGTTGGTGGCCATGGCACCGATGCCCGCAGGAGCGATCCGGTTCGTGAACGCGGCCGCGAACTGCACGACCGTCGTGCGGCCGAGCGCGAGCGAGCGGCGCGAGGTTGCGACCGACCACCCAGAGGGGGCGTTCGGACGGACGTTCGGGGCGGACCCCAGTGCCGCGGCTGCGCGGCGGACGTCGTCGACGGTCGTACTCGAAGCGCGCAAGGCGGTTCGTGTGCTGCTCGAGAGCGCGAGCGGCTGGAGCACGGGCAACGCGTCGAGCAGCCGCTCGGAACCGAGGGAGCAATAGGCGCAGCACACCGCCCGCTCCGCGCCGACCACCGCCGCGCTCGACGCGAGGAATTCGGCGACGTCGCGGCGGAAGTCGGCCTGCGAGGCGCGCAGCCGGGCGCGAGCTCTGTCACTTTGCCGTCTGCATCGACGACGACGGACGGCGGGGCACGAGTCCATCGGCGTGGACAAGAACTTCCTAAGAACGTGTCGATCGGCGCCTCGACTGGCCCGCGTTTCGATATCGTCCGCGCGGCAGCGAGTCCAGCTC
>DASUAS010000099.1:0-20357 GCA_035763625.1 Acidimicrobiia bacterium | reverse complement strand
CGCCGCGACCGGAGTCGGAGGTCGAGGAGCCGGAGTCGAAGTCGGAGCCCGAGCCGCCAGTCGAGGAGTCGAACGCGGCCCAACCTGCGGCCGAACCTGCGGCCGAACCCGCGACCGACGTCGGTGCGTTGTTCGAGAAGCTGCGCTCGGAACACGTCGACACCGCGTCCAGCGACGCGTCGCCCGAGGCTGCCGCGCCCGGCGAGGCGCCCGAGGGGCCCGACGCGAGGGACGCCCCCGAGGCAGCAGCCGCCGCCGAGCAGGGCGAGGAGCCGGCCGACGACCAGCCCGCCGCCGACGGCGATCCTGCGACCGTCGCCCGCGACGCCGCCCTCGCCGACACCACCGACGACCTGGTGCGTCGGGGAAAGCGAGCCCTCCAGGACGAGCAGAACGACCTGCTCGACGGCCTGCGCCGCCAGCGGGGCAAGATCGACACCACCAAGGTGCTGCCGGCGCTCGACGATCAGGTGGCGCGGTGGGCCCACGTGCTCCAACCGGCGATCGACACCGCCTACTCCGCCGGAGCCGCCACCGTCGAGGGTGCAGCCGGCGTGGGGGCCGCACCTCGGGCGCTGCTCACCGAGCTGTCCACCTCGGTCGTCACGCCGCTGCGGGAGCGTCTGGGCTCGTCGCTCGAGCAGATCGACGCCCGTACGCCGGCCGACACCGAGATCGCGGTCGCGCAGAGCCTGGGCGCCCGGTACCGGGAGTGGCGCGGCGAGCAGCTCGAGGACGTGCTCGGCGACGCGCTGGCCGCGGCCTGGTCGCGCGGGGTCTTCGACGCCGCCCCGGACGGTGCGCGCCTCCGCTGGATCCCCGCGGTCGTGGGCAAGTGCCCCGACTGCGACGACAACGCGCTCGAACCCACGGTGAAGGGCAGCGAGTTCCCGACCGGGCAACCGCACCCTCCCGCGCACCCCGGCTGCCGCTGCCTCCTGGTCGTCGACTGAGCACCGGCGGTGCCGGCGGCTCGGCCGGGCGTCGCGAGCCGGTCGGTGCATTTCGCTGACGCGCGTCCAGTTTCCGTTCCGTTGTCTGTCTAGGCTGCTGGCCCGATGCGCGTCCCGACCGTCGAGCCCCGGCGCCGATCCCGTTTCCGCCTCCGCGGTTGGATCATCGGCATCGTCGTCGTCCTCATCATCCTGCTGTTCAGCTTGCGGGGACTGGCCGGCTTCTACACCGACTACCTGTGGTTCGACTCGCTCGGTCAGGGGACCACCTGGAGCAGCCTGCTCGCGGCCCGGGTCGCGCCCGCGCTCGTGTTCACGGTCGTGTTCTTCGTGATCATGTTCGTGAACCTCGTGATCGCCGACCGCCTCGCGCCGAAGTACCGCGCGATGGGACCCGAGGACGAGCTGATCGCGCGGTACCAGCAGGTGGCCGGCCCGTACACGATGCGGATCCGCATCGGTGTGTCGCTGTTCTTCGCGCTGATCGCCGGCATCGGCGTGTCGTCGCAGTGGAAGCAGTGGATCCTCTTCACCCACTACCAGAGCTTCCACCGCGTCGATCCGCAGTTCCACAAGGACATCGGCTTCTACGTCTTCCAGCTCCCGTTCCTGAAGTTCATCGCCGAGTGGCTCTTCGCCGGCCTCGTGATCGTGCTGATCGTGACCGCGGTCGAGCACTACCTGAACGGCGGCATCCGATTCCAGAGCCCCTTCCAGCGGGTCACGCCGCAGGTGAAGGCCCACCTCTCGGTGATCCTCGCGGTCATGGCGTTGGTGAAGACCGCGCAGTACTACCTCGGGCGCTTCGAGCTGAACTTCTCCACCCGGGGCGTCGTGGAGGGTGCGAGCGCCACCGACGTGAAGGCGCAGCTTCCCGCCCTGAACCTGCTCATCTTCATCTCGATCGTCGCGGCCGCGCTGTTCCTCTGGAACATCCGTCGCCGCGGCTGGGTGCTGCCGATCATCGCGGTGGGCCTGTGGGCGTTCGTCTCGCTGGTGATCGGCACCATCTACCCCGCCGCGTACCAGCAGTTCAAGGTCGGCCCCAACGAGTACCAGGCCGAGTCGAAGTACATCGATCGCAACATCCGCGCCACGCGCGACGCCTTCGGGCTCGACGCGGTGAAGGCCGACAACTTCAACTTCACCTCGCTCCAGAGCGGCAAGGGCGGGATGACGACGGAAGAGGCGCAGACGCTGGTCGACACCAACACCGGCACGATCGACAACGCGCGCCTGTGGGATCCCAACGTGATCCACGACACCTACAACACGCTGCAGAACCTGCAGACCTACTACCAGATCGGTGACGTCGACATCGATCGCTACATGATCGACGGCCGGGTCCAGCAGGTCCTGATCGCGGCGCGCGGCCTCAACAGCGCCGATCTCCCGTCGCAATCGTTCGTGAACCGGCACATCGTCTACACGCACGGCTACGGCGCGGTCGCCTCGCCCAGCAACAGCGCCGAGGTCGGTGGCGACCCGAACTTCTACCTTCGCAACGTTCCGGTGGAGGACACCGGGATCAAGATGGACTCCGGCCCGCCGTCGCAGATCTACTTCGCCGAGAACCTCGGCAGCTACGTGCTCACGGGCGCGAAGCAGGCCGAGTTCAACTACCAGCGTCAGGGGGCCACCGACCAGTTCACGCGCTACAAGGGCAAGGACGGCGTGAAGCTGTCGAACTTCGTTCGTCGCGCCGCCTTCGCGCTGCGCTTCGGCAGCCTCGATCCGCTCATCTCCGGCCAGATCAACTCGGACACCAAGCTGCTGATGGAGCGTGACATCCGCGCCCGCGTGACGAAGCTCGCGCCGTTCCTCCAGTTCGACGCCGACCCCTATCCCGTCGTGCTGGGCAACCGCACGCTGTGGATCATGGACGGCTACACGACGACCGACATGTATCCCTACGGTCAATCGCTCGGCGGTGAGGGGTCGCTGTCGGGTGGCTTCAACTACGTGCGCAACTCGGTGAAGGTCACCGTCGACGCCTACCAGGGCACCGTCACCTTCTACGTCTTCGACCAGAAGGACCCGATCATCCAGGCGTACGAGTCGGCGTTCCCCGATCTCTTCACCCCCGCATCGCAGATGCCCGACGACATCAGGGCGCACCTCCGCTACCCGGAGGACCTGTTCAAGTCGCAGTCGGCGATGTTCGGCCGCTACCACGTCACCGAGCCGAAGCGCTTCTACGACGGCAGCTCGAAGTGGCTCGTGTCACCCGATCCCGGTTCCGGTCGGGTGTCGAGCGATCTGCTGTCGGAGGCGACTGCCGCGGCGGGGAGCGCGTCGTCGTCGAACAGCAACCAGCCGCAGGCGGCGACCTCCACGGGCGCGCGGATCTCGCCGTACTACCTGAACATCAGGCTCCCGGGTCAGACCGAGGAGCACTTCATCCTCACGGTGCCGTTCGTGCCGGTGTCGTCGGGCAACAGCCAGACGCGGTTGGTGTCGTTCCTCACCGCCGATTCCGATCCCAGGCAGTACGGGCACATGAACGCGTTCACGATGCCCACCGGTCAAACGGTGCTCGGGCCGGTGCAGGTGAACAACCAGATCATCCGGACGCCCGCGGTGTCGACCGCGATCACGCTGCTCAACCAACAGGGCTCCCAGATCATCCAGGGCAGCATGCAGCTGATCCCGGTCGGGAATTCCCTCATCTACGTGCGGCCCTTCTACGCGCAGAGCCGAGGGCAAGGCAGCTATCCGCTCTTCCAGTTCGTGGTCGTCTTCTCCCAGGACAAGGGCGCGTTCTGCGGACCCACCGTGCAGGACGCGCTCAACCAGATGGTCGAGCGCGAGACCGCCTCGGTCCAGTGCAACGTCTCGGGCGTGCTGCCCGGGGTGAACACGGGGAACAACACGACGACCACGACGACGACCCCGGGCGGCACCGCGACCACGACGCCGACCACGACGCCCGCGCCGAGCACCACCACGATCCCGCCGGCCACCGGCAGCGTCCAGGACCTGCTCAACCAGGCGGCGGCCAAGCTCGACCAGGCCCAGCAGGCGCTCCAGAACCAGGATCTGGGCACGTACCAGAAGCTGGTCGGTGAGGCCCGCACACTCGTGAAGCAGGCCCAGCAGAAGCAGGGTGGCGGCTGACGGCGGTGAGCGCCTGGCTGTCGGTTCCGGGTTGGGGACCGATCAGCGGATTGTTACTATGGCCGTAGTGGAAATCCTTCCGCGCCCTTCTAGGGAGCCATAGATGGCTGTTTCAGGTATCGATCTCGGCAAGTACAAGCTCGGCTGGCACGACAGCACCGACGACTACGTCTACGCGCCCAAGAAGGGCCTCAACGAGGACGTCGTGCGCGACATCTCCGGGCAGAAGGAAGAGCCGGAGTGGATGACGAAGTTCCGGCTCAACGCGCTGAAGCGCTTCGAGCGCAAGCCGATGCTGGAGTGGTTCGCCCGGAACATGCCCGACATCGACTTCGACGACATCTACTACTACCTCAAGCCCACCGAGGGGCAGGTCGCCGACTGGGACATGCTCCCCGAGAGCATGCAGAAGACCTACGAGAAGCTCGGCATCCCCGAGGCCGAGCGCAAGTACCTCGCCGGGGTCACCGCCCAGTTCGAATCGGAAGTCGTGTACCACAAGAACCGGGAGGACCTGGAGAAGCGGGGCATCCTCTTCACCAGCATGGACGTCGCGCTGCGCGAGTACCCGGAGATCGTGCGCGAGCACTTCGGCACGGTCATCCCGCCCGGCGACAACAAGTTCGCCGCGCTCAACTCCGCAGTGTGGTCGGGCGGCTCGTTCATCTACGTGCCGCCGGGCGTGCACGTGGAGATGCCGCTGCAGGCGTACTTCCGCATCAACGCCGAGAACGCGGGCCAGTTCGAGCGCACGCTGATCATCGCCGACGAAGGCGCGTCGGTGCACTACGTCGAGGGCTGCTCGGCGCCGGTGTACTCCACCGACTCGTTGCACAGCGCGGTCGTCGAGCTGATCGCCAAGCCCGGCGCCCGCATCCGCTACACCACCATCCAGAACTGGTCGCCGAACGTGTACAACCTCGTCACCAAGCGGGCGCGGGCGGAGACCGAGGCCACCGTCGAGTGGATCGACGGCAACCTCGGCTCCAAGCTCACGATGAAGTACCCCGCCGTCGTGATGACGGGCCCGAAGGCGCACGGCGAGGTGCTCTCGGTGGCGTACGCGGGCGCAGGTCAGCACCAGGACGCCGGCGCCAAGATGACGCACGCGGCGCCCGAGACCACGTCGATCATCGACTCGAAGTCGATCTCCAAGGACGGCGGCCGCACCACCTACCGCGGTCTGGTGCGGGTCGAGGAAGGCGCGCACAACGTGAAGGCGCACGTGCGCTGCGACGCGCTCATCCTCGACGACGAGAGCCGCTCCGACACCTACCCGTACATGGAGATCGACGAGAAGGACGCCCGCATCGGCCATGAGGCCACGGTCTCGAAGGTGGGCGACGACCAGCTCTTCTACCTGATGAGCCGGGGTCTCACCGAGCAGCAGGCGACGGCGATGATCGTCAACGGATTCATCGAGCCGATCACCAAGACGCTGCCCATGGAGTACGCGGTCGAGCTCTCACGCCTCATCGAGCTCAACATGGAAGGCAGCGTCGGGTAGCACCCCCACGCCCATCCCATGACCATGCTCGAGCACTTCACCCCCGACGCGGCGCGGGATCTCCCCGGTCCGGAGTGGCTGGCGGCGCGGCGGGCCGACGCAGTCGCGCGCCTGGCCGACGTCGAGTGGCCCACCGCGGCGGAGGAGATCTGGCGGTACAGCCGCATCGGCGAGCTCGACCTGTCGTCGTTCCGTCCGGTCCCTGCCGACCAGATGGGCGAGCCGGGCGACGAGCCTGCGCCGGGCGGTGGCCCCATCGCGGCCGAGGCCGGCGAACGGTCGGGTCTCGTCGTCGTGCGCAACGGGCGGGTCGTGCACCACAAGCTCGACGCCGACCTCGAGGCCAAGGGCGTGCGGGTGTGCGGCATCGCCACCTGCGAGGCCGACGAGCTGGCGTCGCTCCTCGGCACCTGCTCCGACGCGTCGCCCGACGCGTTCACCGCGCTGCACGACGCCTTCCTCGCCGGTGGCGCCTACGTGAAGGTGCCGCGGGGCGTCGTCGTCGACCAGCCCATCGTGGTGCTCCACTGGTCGGAGGGCGACGGTCTCGCATCGTTCCCGCACACGCTCGTCGTCGCCGAGGACGGCGCCGAGGTCACGGTGTTCGACCGCTACGGGTCGGCCGACACCAAGGCGGGCGGGATCGGCCACTTCGTCGACGCGGTCGTCGAGCTCATCGTGGGCGACAACGCCCACGTGCGGTACCTCTCGGTGCAGGAGCAGGGTCCGCACACCTGGCAGGTCGCACTGCAGCGTGCGCACCTCGGGCGCGACGCGACGCTCAAGTCGTCGGTCGTCGCGCTGGGCGGCGCGTACGCGCGGCTGCGCAGCGAGTCGCTCCTCGCGGGATCGGGGGCCGAATCCGACCTCACGGCGGTCTACTTCGGCGACGGCCACCAGATGCTCGACTTCCGCACCCTCCAGGACCACGACGCGCCCAACACCCGCAGCGACCTCCTGTTCAAGGGGGCGGTGGAGGACACTGCCCAGTCCGTGTACTCGGGCCTCATCCGCATCCGGCCCGACGCGCAGAACTCGGTGGCGTTCCAGACCAACCGCAACCTGGTGCTCACCGAGGGCGCCGACGCCCGGTCGGTGCCCAACCTGGAGATCGAGGCCGACGACGTGAAGTGCTCGCACGCCAGCACCGTCGGTCCGGTCGACGACGATCAGCTCTACTACCTCGCCACCCGCGGCGTGGCGCCGGAGGAAGCCGAGCGCCTCATCGTGCTCGGGTTCTTCGACGACGTGTTCGACCGACTGCCCGTGCGCTCGCTGGTCGCGCCCCTGCGCCGTAGCGTCGTCGAGAAGATCGAGCACCGCGACCCGATCGCGAGGGCCCGTGCCTGACGTCCGCGTGTGCTCGGTCGACGACGTCGCCGCCGGCACCGCGGCGCGCTTCGACGTCGACGGTCACCGGCTCTGCGTGGTCAACATCGAAGGCACCTTCTACGTCATCGGCGACGAGTGCTCGCACGAGGACTACTCGCTCTCCGAGGGCGACGTGTGGGAGGACGAGCGCGAGATCGAGTGCCCCAAGCACGGTTCCATGTTCTCGTTGGTCACCGGCGAAGCGATCAGCCTTCCCGCAACCCGCCCCGTCCCCGTCTACTCCGTCCGCATCGACGGCACCGACGTGATCGTGAGCACCCGATGACCGAGGTTGCGTCGCACGTACGTGTATTGCACGTAGCAGCGACGCAACCTCGCGATCTCGAGGGAGACGCGCGGTGAGCGTGCTGAAGATCACGGGGCTGCGGGCGACGGTCGCGAGGCAGGAGATCCTGCGCGGCGTCGACCTCGAGGTGCGCTCGGGAGAGGTGCACGCGCTGATGGGCCCGAACGGCTCGGGCAAGTCGACCTTGTCGCACGTGCTCATGGGACGGGGTGACTACGCGGTCACCGGCGGGTCGGTGACGATCGACGGCGAAGAGCTCCTCGACCTGCCCACCCACGAGCGCGCCGCGCGTGGCCTGTTCCTCGCGCTGCAGTACCCGGTCGAGCTGCCCGGTGTGCGCCTCGACGACTTCCTCGGCGCCGCGTTCCGGGGCCAGGGCCGCGATCCCGGCGACCTGGATGCGCGCGTCGCCGCGGAAGCCGAACGCCTCGGCGTGGCTGCGCAGTTCCTCGAGCGCGGCCTCAACGTGGAGTTCTCCGGCGGTGAGCAGAAGCGGGCCGAGACGTTGCAGCTCGCGGTGCTCCGCCCCCGCTTCGCGATCCTCGACGAGATCGATAGCGGCCTCGACGTCGACGCTCTGCGCGACGTCGCCCGGCGGGTCGAGGCCATGACCACCGAGGACGACCTCGGCGTGCTGGCCATCACCCACTACGCCCGACTCCTCGACGAGCTGCGCCCCGACGTGGTGCACGTCCTCATGGGCGGGCAGATCGTCCAGACCGGCGGCCCGGAGTTGGCCCAGCAGCTCGAGGAGACCGGGTACGAGGGCCTGGCGGCGGCGCTGGGGGTGGAACCGGTGGTCGGGGTCGCCGATCCCGACGATCCGTTCGCCGATCCCGCCGGCTTCTAGTACATCGCTTCGTGCGACCTCGTCGGCGATCGAGTCGGCACGCGCAGTCCGTGCTCGACCGCGAACGCGACGGCCTCGAGCCGCGAGTGCACACCCAGCTTCGCCAGGATGTTCTGGATGTGCGTGCGCGCCGTCGAGTACGCGATGCCCATGTGCAGCGCGACCTGCTTGCTGCTCTCCCCCTGCACGAGTCGGTCGAGCACCTCGCGCTCGCGGTCGGTGAGGAATCGTACGAGGTCGTCACCCGACGATCTCTCGAGCGAACCGGCCCGCTCGCGCGCGTCGTGTCGGCGTGCCCGGGCGACCTGGTGAGCGTTCGTCTCGGGCGCGCCGCGCTCGGCGACCTCGACGATGTGGTCGATGTCGTCGTCCTTGAACACGATCGCGTCGGCCCCGGCATCGACCGCACGCATGATCAGCAACGGATCGCGTGACGCGGTGAGCACGACGACCTTGGTGTCGGACGACGCGGTGTGCACAGCCGTGATGCCCTGGATCCCGGAGTCGCCGTCGGCGAAGGTGAGGTCCATCAGACAGGTGTCGACCGGTTCGGTGGCGACGGCAGCAACGGCATGGGCCGGATCGATCGCGCACGCAACCACGTTCCAGTCGCGCGCGGTCAGGACGCGCGCGAGCGCGTCAGTGAAGAGTCGATGGTCGTCACAGATGACCACGTTCATGATGCAGCGCCTCCGTGATGCCGAGTCGGTTCCTCGCGGATGAACCGCGGGAGTTTCACGGTGACCAGCGCTCCCCCCAAGGACGACCGGCCAAAGGTGACGTCGCCGCCGAGTCGCACTGCGATGGCGGTGGTGGACGAGAGTCCGATCCCTCGTGGTCCGACGTTGTCGCTGAACCCGGAACCGGAATCTCCTACTTGCAGCTCGCACCAGTGGTCGAACTCGCGCACGCGCACTTCGACGGTGCCCTGCGGGCCCGCCGCGCGACACGAGTTCTGGATCAGGTTCGCGAAGAGTCGCGAGACGTCGGTGTCGGTCGCGAGCACGGTGGCCGGCGAAGCATCGCACTCGATCGCGCCGGTGTAGAGCAACGACGTGCGCATCGTCACGACGCGCGCGAGCTCGTCGATCTGCACCGGCGCGGCGGTGCTCGCGTCGTCGTGGAACTCGCCGTCGACCATCTCGGCGATCGTGTGCGCACAGTGCGCGATGCCGTCGTGCGCCGTGATCATCCTGGGGTCGTCGGTCTCGTCGCGGATCGTCGCGAGCAGCAGCAGGATGGTTGCCGCCGCGTGACGCAGGTCGTGGCGCAGATCGACGCTCAGCAACCCCTGATCCGCGCGTTGATCGGACGCGGAGCGCGCGAACTGTTCTTCACGCGTCGTGTCCGGTTCGGGAACCCGCGCGTCGGAGCTTCCCAACGCTGTGGTCCCCGCGGTGCTCGTCCGACGAGCGGCTTCCGACCGACCCATGCTTCTGCCCCTTGCCACCTGCGGGCATCCACCCGAGGCTGAACCTGGTCGGTCACCATATGTTGCGTTTGTCGCGGCGGCAAGAGCGCTCACCCCGGAGGGTGGTCAGCGCGGAGATCGCCGCCGCGCTCCACACGCGCAGTGGTCATCGGGAGGAGCGCGCACGGTGTGCCTCCGGTGACGCTGCGTGATGGGTCAGCCGGCGTGCGCGAGGCTCTGGAACCCGAGCTGCAGCGCGAGGCCGACCGCTTCGAGGCTCGAGTGCACCTCGAGCTTGGTCAGGATGTTCTGCGTGTGCGTGCGCACGGTGTTGATCGAGAGGATCATCTCGCGCGCGATGCGGGCGCGGTCGAATCCGGCCATCATGCACGAGAGCACCTGGCGCTCGCGATCGGTGAGCCGGCGGAGGCGGGGATCCTCGCCCCCGGCGAGATGCGCGTCCTGGAGCTCGAGGAGCACCGCGGTGAGCAACCGCGGCGGGATCCACGTCTCGCCGTGCGCGGCTCCCCGCACCGCGCACACCATCTCGTCCTGCGCCGCGTCCTTCGTCACGAAGCCGGAAGCTCCGGCACGCACGCACTCGCAGGCGAGGCGCGCGTCGCTCTGGGGTGACGTCACCACCAGCTTCACCAATGCGTTCGCCGTCCGCAGGCGCTTCGTCAGGTCGCGGAGCGGAGGCTCGGTGATGGTCTCGTCGAGCACCACGACGTCGGGACGCATCGTCGCCACCGCCCGGACCGCTTCCGTCGCCGACGAGGCCCGCCCGACGACTGCGAGCTCGAGCTCCCGGTCGAGCGAGCGTTCGATGGCCTGCGCGACGATCGGTTCCCGGTCGACGACGAGCACCCTGATGGCGGACATGCCGGTGACGCTGCGCCTCGACGGCGTCGCTGCCCACCACCAATCGTGGGACCCGGGCTAGTCCGAACGCATGAGACGAGCGCATGTCGTCTCCGAGCGCTCCCGCGACCGCACCAGACATCCTGCAAAGGACGTACCGGAAGTCGTGCAGTTGCCGGTCCCCGGACTGCACCGACCCACGTACGGTCACCGCGGACGGGCGCTCTCCCGCGCAACGCGATCAGAGTCGACCAGGTGCACGCATGAAGCAGGTCCGAGTCGGTGTGGTGTCCATCGCGACTGCATGCTTCCTGCTCGCGGGCATCGCGCTCACCGCCGGGCCCGCACCCTCGCTCGTCAGCACCCTCTTCGTGGACCAGGCGAACCCCGCGTGCTCCGATCAGGGCACCGGGTCGGCCGCGACGCCGTACTGCTCGATCTCGGCCGCCGCGAACGCGACCGCCGGTCAGACGGTGCAGGTCGCCAGCGGGACCTACCGCGAAGCGGTGACCGTGAAGGGATCGGGCACCGCCGGTGCGCCGATCGTCTTCACCGCGGCTCCCGGCGCCTCGGTCACCGTCACGGGCAAGGCCAATGGCTTCGTCGTCAGCGGCCGCAGCTGGGTCACGATCCAGAACTTCTCGGTGACCGCGACGACCGGCATCGGGATCTCGATCTCGAACTCGTCGAACGTCACCGTCACCGGCACCCACGTCACGTATGCGGGGCATCCGGTCAGCGGCCAGACCGCGCAGGGCATCCGGCTCAACACCGTCAGCGCGGGGACGGTGACCAACAACACCAGCGACCACAACAGCGAGGCCGGCATCCTGCTCCAGAACAGCACGACCGGGACCCTCGTCGCCGGCAACACCACGTTCGCCAACGCGCGTGGCTACACGCGTGCCGCGCCCGGCATCGACGTCCGCAGCTCCGGGAACACGGTGCAGGGCAACGTGAGCCACGACAACGAGGACTCCGGGCTGCAGTTCTACACCGGCGGCGGTGGCAACCTCGTGCTCGACAACTTGAGCTACCGCAACGGCGACCACGGGATCGACGATCTGAACGCGCCCGGCCAGACGATCGTGGGCAACACCGTCTACGGCAACGTCGCCGCCGGGATCAACCTCGAGGGCACGTCGAGCGGCGCGACGCTCGCCAACAACATCAGCGTCGACAACGGCGTCAACAGCCCCCGCACGAGCAGCAACATCCGCCTCGACAGCTCGTCGACGTCAGGGTCGACCATCGACCACGACCTCGTGTTCCTGAGTCCGGGCGGTTCGGTGCAGTTCATCTGGGGGAAGACCTCGTACGCCACCCTCGCGGCGTTCCGGGGCGCGACGGGCCAGGAGGCCGCAGGACTCCAGGCCGATCCTCGATGGGCCGCACCGTCCGCCGGCGACTTCCACCTCGGAGCGGGTTCGCCGGCGATCGATTCTGCCGACAGCTCGGGGGCGCAGCCCGCCGTCGACCTCGGCGGCGCACCGCGGATCGACGATCCCTCGATGCCCAACACCGGTGTCGGACCGCGCCTCTTCGACGACCGCGGCGCGTTCGAGGCCGGAGGTGGCGGCGCTGACGCACCGCCGAGCGCGGCGTTGACCATGACGCCGTCGTCCGGATCGGCGCCGCTCACGGTGACCGCCGACGCGTCGACCTCGACCGATGTCGACGCGACGCCGATCGCCACCTACAGCTTCGACTTCGGAGACGGTGCCTCGACCGGGCCGCAGACCGTGGCATCGGCGACGCACACATACGTGACGCCAGGCACCTACTCGGCCACCGTGACCGTGACCGACACCGCGGGCCTGAGCTCCACGGCCGGCGCCACCGTGACCGTGAACGGGACGACCACCACCACCACCACGACCGCGCCGACGACGACCACGACCACGACGACCACCACGACGACACCGACCACGACCACGGCACCGCCGACCACCACGACCGCGCCGACCACGACCACGACACCGCCCACCACGACGACCACGCCCGGACTCCCGAACCTCGTGGGGAACCCCGACTTCGAGACGTCGACCGCGGGATGGGGGCCGGTGGGGACCGGCATCACGTTGCAACGCGTGTCGGGGGGTCACAGCGGCGCATGGTCGGCGCTCCTCTCGAACACCACCGCGGGGCCGGCGACGGTCACGCTGAACGACTCGCCGAACTGGGTCACCGTGACCAGGCCGGGCGTGTACACCGCGAGCCTCTGGGTGCGGGCAGACACACCGGGACAGGTGCTCAAGCTCAAGCTGCGCGAGTACCAGGGCTCGGTGCTGGTCGGTCAGCCACTCACCTCGGTCACCCTGACGACGAGTTGGCAGCTCGTGACCGTCCAGTACACGCCCGTTGCGCCAGGCGCGTCCACCCTCGACTTCACCGCCTACGTCTCCAACGCTCCGGTCGGCGCGGCCTTCTACGCCGACGACGCGTCCATCACGCAGAGCTGAGCGCGCGTCCCTCTGGCGCGAGGTCCGAACCACGGCACGTCGGGCGCGGGATGTGCACGCTTCGGCGCGCCGCGCGCGCCGCGCGTTGCGCGCGATGCACGAATCCCGACGCGCCGACTTACGCACAATGACGTAGCAAAGATCACCCCGTCGTCGGAGCACGTCCGATGCGTTTGCTGCCACTCTCGGTGGACGCAACCCGGCAGGTCCCCGTTCACCTCACAAGGAGCGGTCGTGGACTTCAGCGAAGCGTTCCAACGGATCGTGCGCGGTCACTGGATCATCGTGACCGCATGTCTCGTGCTCGGACTCGGTGTCGGTGTCGCCGTCAGCCGCAACCACCAGTCGACGTACACCGCGACGACGCGTGTCGCGCTCGGCAGCACGACGCCACAGACCGAGGCCGAGGCCGCCGCGATCTCGAGCGTCGCGCAGGCGATCGCGACGAGCAGCTCGCAGGTGCGCGACGCACTCGATTCGGCGCAGGTGTCGCGCGACCCCGTGCGTGTCGCGCGCCACGACGTGACGGTGCGCTCGCTGGGCACTTCCAACATCGTGCAGCTCTCGGTGAGCGACCGCGATCCGGCGGTGGCGCAGAAGATCGCGAACGCGCTGAGCGCGGAGCTCGAGCGTGCCTGGCTCGGCATCGGCCACGGTCAGACCCCACAGGTCGTGAAGGATCTGAACTCGCGACTCGACGACCTGAACCAGAAGATCGCCGCGCTCGACAGCCAGATCAACAGCGTGGTCGACCCGGGTAAGGGGACGGATCCGGTGCGCACGCTGCTCGCTCGCCGTGAAGACCTGGCGCGCCAGGCGGTGGCGCTCGAGACCGAACGTGACCGGGTGGTCTCGCAGGACGCGCTCGACGTGCGTGCCTCGATCATCGAGAGCGCCACCCGTCCTGCTACCGCCGACGGTGACGGGCGGGCGCAGACGATCTTCCTGGGTGGCCTCGTCGGTCTGCTGCTCGGTCTCGGTCTCTCGGCCCTCACCGAGGCGCTGCATCCGACCCTCATCGGCCCGCGGCGGGTGGCTGCCGGTGCAGGCACCGCGCTGCTCGGCCGGCTCGATCGTCTGCCGACGCCGGGTGACGTGGAGCCGGCGGACGTCTCCGAGGTGGCGACGCGGATCGTGCTGGCGGCGAGTGTGGCGAGGGTCGACGCGGTGCAACTCGTGGCCGCGCCGGAAGTGGACCTCGAGCCCCTCGCCGCCGCGCTCGACGCCGACCGCACCGCCACCAACGGCCACAAGCCTCGGACGCGTGAGACACCACTTCCCAGCATCAGCGTCGTCGATCGCTCCCGACTGCGGCGCGGCCGGCCCGCCGGTCTGGTCGTCGTGAGTCCCACCCGCATCTCGGCGAGCGCCCTCGACGAGGTGCGCGACCTCGTGGCGATCAGTGGGTGGCCGGTGCTCGGCGCGGTGACCTACGAGCCGACCTCCTTCTTCCACCGCGCGGCGGAGCACGTCAACTCGTACGTGGACAGCGATGAGGACATGGACGCGGCCGCGGCCTCGGCCATGGTGCCCACCGACCAGGAAGGTGGTGTCCGGTGACTTCCGTGCTCCCTCGTGCCCGTATCCCGTTCACCCGGGTCGAGATCTCCGAGCGCGCGCGTCTCGCAGTGGACCGGGTGCTCGAGTCGGGATGGGTGACGACCGGACGCGAGGTGGTGGCGTTCGAGGAGGAGTTCGCGGAGTCGGTGTGCGCGCAGCACGCCGTCGCGGTCTCGTCGTGCACCGCCGCACTCGAGCTCTCGCTCCGGGGACTTGGTCTGCACCCGGGCGCCAAGGTGCTGCTTCCCGCGCTGACGTTCTGCAGCGCCGCGCACGCGATCATCCACGCCGGCTACCGACCGGTGTTCTGCGACGTGTCGGTCGAAACCCTCGCACCCACTCCCGCAACGGTCGCCGCGACCGTGCAGTCGGTCGGTGGAGTCGACGCGATGATGGTGCTGCACTACGCGGGCGCGCCCTCACCGGTGGCCGAGTTGGCCGCCGCCGCGCGCCTGCCGTTGAGTCGCGTGGTCGAGGACGCCGCGCACGCGGTCGGGACGTGGCTCGACGACGCCCACCCGGTCGGCGCCACCTCGGCGGCAGCCGCGTTCAGCTTCTACGCGACCAAGAACCTCCCGATCGGCGAGGGCGGCATGCTCACCACCGACGACGACGAGCTCGCCGAGTTCGCACGGCGGGCACGCCTCCACGGGATGAGTCGTGACGCCTGGGCGCGCTACGCGCCGGGCGCGAACTGGCGGTACTCGGTCGAGGCCGGCGGGTTGAAGGCCAACATGACCGACGTCCAGGCGGCGATCGGGCGGGCGCAGCTGTGCGAGCTGCCGGCGTGGCAGATGCGGCGCGAGCAGGTCGCGCTCGAGTACGACGCGCTGCTCGCGTCAGTCCCTGGCATCGCCCGTCCCCGGTGGCCGCTCGTCGGTCGGCACGCGTGGCACCTCTACGTGGTCCGGGTGACGCCGGAGTTCGGCATCTCGCGGGACGACCTCATCGTCCGGTTGTCGGAGGCGGGGGTCGACTGCTCGGTGCACTTCATCCCGCTCCACCACTTCTCGTACTTCGCACCAACTCTCGGGGCGAGCGACCTGCCCGCCACCGACGCCGTCGCGCAGCAGATCGTGTCCCTGCCCATGTACCCGACGCTGCGCGACGGCGAGATCGAGCGGATCTGCACCGCGATCGAGGAGGCCCGGGTCGTTGGCCCGGTCTCGGTCGGCGCCACTGGAGCGGGGGTCCACTGATGCAGCTGTTCAACCCCACCTCCGTCTTCCATACGAGCTCGGCGGCGCGCTCGACGCGCCGGCGGGGCCGGCCGTGCGTGATCGTGGGCGCCGGTGAAGCGGGCCGCGCGGTGGCTCGTGACCTCCGCCGGGTGCAGAGCTTCGGCATCACGCCGATCGGGTTCCTCGACGACCGGCTCGCGGGCCGCCGCCGGGTCGCGGCCGGCCTGCCGATCCTCGGTCGGACCGACGACCTCGCCTCGGTCGCCCGCGCCCATCACGTGGAGGCGGTGGTGGTGGCGATCCCGTCGCTCCCGAACCGCGAGATCCAGCGGCTGGCCGCGGCCGGCGCGGCCGAGGGGCTGACGGTGCGCTTCCTGCCCAGCTTCGGCACCGCACTCGAGCGACCGGCGCGCCTGAGCGACCTGCGCCACCTGAGCATGTCGCGGCTGCTCGGGCGGGACGAGCGTCGCGTCGTGCGGCCGGCGTCGGCGGCCGTCGTCGCAGGCAAGCGCGTGCTGGTGACGGGAGCCGGCGGCTCGATCGGCAGCGAGCTCTGACGCCAGGTCCGCAGCTTCGGCGCCGCGCAGATCGTGCTGCTCGACCACGACGAGTCGAACCTGCATCGGCTCAAGCTCGAGCTCGAAGGTGAGGCGCTGCTCGAGAGCGACGACGTCGTCATCGCCGACATCCGCGACCGGTCGCGCATCGAGCAGATCTTCCGCGAACGGCGTCCCGAGGTGGTGTTCCACGCCGCCGCGCACAAGCACCTTCCGCTGCTCGAGCAACACCCGTGCGAAGGTGCCAAGGCGAACGTGTTCGGTACCCGCACGCTCGTCGAGGTGGCCGTCGCGTACGACGTCGAGCGGTTCATCTTGATCTCCACCGACAAGGCGGCGGATCCGACGTCGGTGCTCGGTGCGACCAAGCGCATCGCCGAGATGATCGTCGGCTCCCATGCGATCAGCACCACCAAGCTCGCGTCGGTGCGCTTCGGCAACGTGCTCGGCAGCCGCGGCTCGTTCGTGAGCGTGCTGGCGGAGCAGGTCGAGCGGGGGGACCCGGTGACGGTCACCCACCCCGACGTGACCCGGTTCTTCATGACGGTGGAGGAAGCGGTCGGACTCGTGTTGGAGTCGGCGGCGATGGCGGAGTTCGGCGAGGTCTTCGTGCTCGACATGGGGGAGCCGGTTCGGATCCTCGACCTCGTGCACAATTACGCCGCCCAGCTGCACCTCGATCCTCGGGACATCGAGATCCGGTACACGGGGCTGCGACCGGGCGAGAAGCTCCACGAGGCCCTGTTCGCGGCCGACGAGCACCGGATCGCCACCGCCCACCCGCGCATCATGGCGACCCGCCCGCGTGCCGAATCACCCGACGAGCTGGCCGCGGGTCTCGACCGCCTCTGGGAGGCCGCCAACGCCAACCGAGCTCCCGACGTGCGCGCCGCGCTCGCCGAGATCGTGGTCGGCTACCGGCCGAGTCGGGAGGCCGACCACGCCGACGGCCTCTGCGCCTACTACCCGGACGACTTCTGATGCGCGCGCTGCTCCACACCGGTGGTGAGGTGCTCGGCATCACCTGCGAGGACGAGCATCTCGCGTCGGTCGTCCGCGAAGCGGCCGACGGGCTTCTCGTCCCGTTCGACGAGTCGGAGGTGTCGATCTCGGTCGTGGTCGAGAAGGACCACGCGCCGTTCGCGATCGATCGGTGGAGCCCGCTGGCGCGCGACGCGTGGCATCGCGACGGGGCGGTCGTGGTGCACGACGTGTGCACCTCCGGCCTCGACCTCCACGCGCGCGTCGCCGACGGGGTCCCCGAGCTCAGGTTCCGCCGGCGGCCGCCGCCGAAGACCCGCGTCGCGGGCACGGTGCTGCCGGCGCGCGCTCGCTTGCTGGTTCGCTGCGTGCTGCTGCAGTACCCCGCGCTGTGGTGGGCCGGCACCCGCGAGCGCGTGCCCCTTCACGCATCCCTGCTCCGCACCGGCGGGCACGACTTCGCCATCGGCGGCCCGTCGGGCTCCGGCAAGTCGACCCTGATCGCGGCCGAGGTCGCAGCCGGGGCGACCTCGGCCGGCGACAACCTCTGCGTGACCGACGGGCGCGTGACCTGGGGGATCGTCGAGCCGTTGCGGCTCGAGGACGGGAACGGGCGCCGCATGACCCATGGTCGGCGCGAGTGCCGTCTCGCCGGACGCATCCCCGCGCTGGTTCCCGATGTCGTCGCGCTGCTCGCGCGCGGCACCCCGGGCCGGAGCGACGCGACGCCGATCGACAGCCGCAGTGCCGGCCGTCAGCTCGCGGCGAGCACGTACGCCGCCGGTGAGCTCCGACGGTTCTGGCCGTTCGCGGCGCTGCTCGCCCTGGCGACCGGCGCCGGCCCGGTCCACCCGCCGGTCGCGGCGGTGAGCCGCGTCCTCGCCGACCGGGCCGCGACCTTCGCGGTGGTGCTCGGCCGCGGGCCGGCGGGGCGCCTGTCCCAGCTCGTCACCCCTGAGGAGGCCCTGTCAGCATGAGCATTCCGACCGTGGACGGACCCGCGCGTTCGGCTCGCGTCTTCGAGAGCAGCGACGCGCGCGCGGATCGGGGCACCCTCGCCGATCTCGTGGCCGACCTGCACGACGTCGACCTTGCCGCGCCGCCGGTCATCCTGCCCGACTTCCACCACAAGCGGAACATGGAGACGCCGTCGAGCGTCGCGATCGCCACGCGCGACACCATCCGGCCGACGCTGACCAGCTCGTCCCTGAACTGCGGGATGGCCCTCCTCGCCCTCGACCTCGAACGACCGAACGAGCGCGACGTCGAGCAGTTCTACCGCCAGGTCAAGGATCGTTTCCCGTTCCCGCGCACCAACCGGCGCGACCTGACGGCTGACGACGTCGTCCAGTGCGCGATCGAAGGCGGTGACTTCGCAGCCGAGCGGTTCGGCGTCGACTCCGGCGAGCTGGAACGGGTCGAGGAGCGCGGTCGGGTCGACATCGCTCGTTACGGCGACGCCGACCGGATCCGTCGCCAGCTTCCCCGCATGGTCGTGGAGCTGTCGCGACTGCGATTCGGGTCGATCGGTCCTTCGAACCACTTCATCGAGATGCAAGAGGTCGAGGAGGTCTTCGCGCCGGAGGTGGCAGCGAAGCTCGGCGTCGCCCAGGGTCAGGTCACGGTGCAGTACCACGGCGGCGGCGGCGTGCTCACCGGCGAGCTCGGACACCTCTTCGGGCGCCGGCGTGACTTCCCGCGTCCGCTGCGCATGCAGATGGCGATCCAGAAGCCACTGCACCACTTGGCGTCGGCGAAGTCGTTCGAACAGCTCCGACAGCGCCTCGATCTCTACTTCACCAAGGGGTGCCCGCCGGTCCCGCAGCGGTCGGACGAGGGTGAGCGCCTGTTGCTGGCCAACGCGTTCGCCATGAACTACGGGTTCGCGTTCCGGTTGGCGACGTACTCGTGGCTCCGCGAGTTCTCGCAGCGCGCCTTCGGCCCGTCGGGGATGCGCCTCGTGGTCGATTCGCCGCACAACTCGATCTACGAGGAGGAGGTCGGCGGTCGTCCGGCCGTCGTCCATCGGCACAACGCGGCCCGCGCCTTCACGCCCGACCGGCTCGCGGCGCATCCGACGTTCGCGGAGACCGGTCAGGCGATCCTCCTCCCGGGCACCCACCGCACGTCGTCGTACCTCTGCGTGGCATCCGGGGGCGCGCACCGCACGCTGCACTCGGCGTGCCACGGCGCGGGCACCGTCGTGCAGGACTTCGTGACGCGCGGCATCTCGGGACCCGACCCGCGTGGTCGCGCCACGCTCCGGTTCCGCTATTCGGATGCCGCTCCGGCGCGAGACCCGCACCACGACGACCGGGGCATCGACGAAGCCGTCCGCATCCTCGTCGACCACGACGTGCTGCGGCCGGTCGCGCGGCTCCGTCCGTTCGCGGTCCTGAACTGATGGACGCGCGCATCGGGCTCCGGCACCTCGTGCCGTCGTCGTCGACCTGGGTCGAGGTCCCTCAGACTCGCGCCGCCCGCGAACGGGCCGCCGACGAGGTGCGCCGGCTGCCACCGGGCGCACCGGTCGTGCTCGCCGATCGCAGGTTCGGGTCCCGGCACCGGAGCCGGGCCCTGGCGCGGCTCGCGTCGATAGATGTTGACCGCGAGCTGCTCGCGATCCCATCGATCGACGCGCCCGACTTCGTCGTCGACGACGATCCGCGCGTGGTGGCGGGATTCTGGCGCAGGTTCGTGACCGTCCCACCCGGCGTCGTGTCGGGAGCTCCCGCGCTCACGCTCGGAATCCGCGCGATCGAAGCCATGCACGCGTGGGCGGTCGTCGGCTTCGTCGTTCCGGGTCGCTACACGGTGGGACGGCGCGCGTGACGACGTCGGCGATCGAGACCGTGATGCACCGCGGTCAGCCCCTGCGCCTCGACCGGCTCCTGGGTCCCGGCACGCGGACCGTGACGGTGGCGACCTCGCGCGATCCGAACGCCAAGGTCACGGTGCTGCTCTTCCGCGCCGGTGCGACGGCGCCGACGCTGGTCGTGAAGATCCCCACGACGATCGGCGCGGCGATCGCGGTCGATGCCGAAGCGGCGACGCTGATGCGGCTGCCCTCCCGTCTCGATCCCGCCCTGCTCGAGTCGGTCCCGCGTGTGGTCGACCGCCTGCCGACCTCGTGCGGCGACGCGCTGGTCACCACCGCGGTGCCCGGCGCGCCCATGACGATCGGATATCACCGGTGGCTCCACGTGAGCCGCCGCGTCGCGGTCGCCCGCGACTTCGAC
>DASUAS010000098.1:0-9879 GCA_035763625.1 Acidimicrobiia bacterium | reverse complement strand
TGAGCTCGTTGTGCGTCTGCGTCCAATCCGGGTTGGCGTCGACCAGACCCGAGACGTTGAGCCACTCGACGATGACCGTGCCGTTGAACTTCTTCGGGTCGATCGGTCGGTAGACCACCGCGCGCGTCGTGTACCCGGCCGGAGTCGTCGGCGTCACGGACCACATGCCGTCCGACGTCAGCGGCGCCGTGGGCGTGTACGTGTCGGCCGTCCCCGAGAGGAAGTACTCCGACTGCTCGTAGCCGACCTGCGCGAGGTCGAAGCCGTTCAGGTTCGGCGGGAGGATTGCGCCGGCACCGCCGGTGACCGGCCCGGCGACGGTCGGGCTCGCCGCCGACGCGGCCGCGAGGCCGGCGGACATGCCGACGACGACCACCGCGATCGTCGCCAGCAGGAACATCATCGCGCGCGCGGGGCGGCCGAGGTCCTCGTCGACGAGCCGTCGCTCGGTGACGCGGTCGCGGGGTTCGCGCGCCTCGCCGAGCTCGCCCTCGACGAAGCCGCGCTCTCGCTCACGCAGTACCGGATCCTGCAACACCTCCAGCAGGGTCACACGATCCAATCCGATCTGGCGTTCCGTCTCACCGTCTCGAAGCAGAGCGTCACCCGACTCGTCGACACGCTCGTCGAGATGGGGTGCATCACTCGACGCGTCGATCCCGATGACCGTCGGCGCGTCATCCACGCCATCACCGCGCGCGGCACGCGTGCCCTCCAGCGGGCCGACACCATCATCGAGCGGTACCTGATGCTCGTCCTCCAGGACCTCGACGACGACGCCGACATCGAGGCCGCCCAGCGCGGCATCAAGCTCTTCGGGCGGGCCAGCCACGCCAGCTACGAACGCGTCCACCCTGACGGCATCGTCCCCGGCCCGCGCACCTCGAAGTCGCACTGACCCCGGACGCTCGCGATCCGCGGCGGCGAGTCGCCGAGCCACCATGATCGAGCGGTGACCGACAGCTCCACGATCGGCCAGGTCGGTCATCCCCGATCACCTGCCGACGCCGACGAGCTCGCGCGCTTCAACCAGCAGATGGCGCTGCCGCTGGTCATCGCCGCCGTCGTCCCGCTGTTCCTGCTGCCTGGCGGCGCGTACCACCTGCTCGTCGCGGGTGTCTTCATCGCCGCCTGGCTGGTGTTCCTCCTCGACCTGGTCGTCCACGAACGCAGGCTGGTCCACTACCTGAGCACCTGGCTCGGGCGCTTCGACCTCTTCGTCGGTGCCGCGGTGGGCTACCGCGCCGAGCACGCCACCAACCCCGGCTTCGCGACCGTCGGCTACGGAGACATCGTGCCCAAGACGACGGCCGGTCGCGTCGACGGCGTGATGATCATGGTCGCGGGGATCGCGTTGCTCGGGATCCGCGCCGGCTCGCGGGTGAGCTTCTTCGGCTTCGGGAACCGGAGGCCCACGCCGACGCCGACGCGCGACCCCGCCGCGACGCGACCGACGACGCGTAGCGTGGCCTGATGCCGCCGCACGCGGCCATCCGGACGGAGGGCCTGACCAAGGACTTCGGCGGTGGTCACGGCGTGTTCGCGCTCGACCTCGAGGTCGAGCGAGGTGAGATCTTCGGATTCCTCGGACCCAACGGCGCCGGCAAGTCGACGACGATGCGGATGCTCCTCGACCTCATCCGCCCGACATCGGGATCGGCCACGGTGCTCGGGTTGGACACGCACCGCGACAGCCTCGAGCTGCGCCACCGGGTCGGGTTCCTCCCCGGCGACTTCGAGCTGTACCCGAAGCTCACCGGCCGAGAGGTGCTCGACTTCTTCGCCGCGCTGAACGGCGGCGTCGATCGCCGCGTGCTCGACGACCTGGTCGAGCGGTTCGACGCACAGCTCGACCGTCCCGTGCACGACCTCTCCACCGGCAACCGGCAGAAGCTGGGCATCGTGCAGGCGTTCATGCACGAGCCCGAGTGCCTGATCCTGGACGAACCGATCGCCGGGATCGACCCGCTGGTGCAGCACAGCTTCCACGCGCTCCTCGAAGAGGTTGCGGCCGAGGGCCGGACCGTCTTCCTGTCGTCGCACACGCTCTCCGAGGTCGAACGCGTCGCGAAGCGGATCGCGATCCTCCGCCGTGGCCGCTTGGTCGTGGTCGACACGGTCGCCGACCTGCTCCAGGTCGCCCGTCAGCGCTACGACATCGAGTTCGGCGCGACGGCACCGGCGGCGGACGCGCTCAGGAGCGTCGAAGGCGTCGAAGAGGTCGATGGTGACGGACCGCGCCTCGTGGTCTCGTTCACGGGCGCGCCCGATCCGCTGATCAAGGCGATCGCGGCGTACGACGTCCGGTCGCTCCGCAGCCACGACGCCGACCTCGAAGAGGTGTTCCTGCGCTACTACCGCGACGAGGGCGCAGCATGAGCGGCGCCGTCTTCGCGACGACGTTGCGACTGCGGCTGATGACGGCGGTGCTCGCGGGAGTGGGCATGCTCGCCGTGATCCTGATGGTCGGTGCGCTGTTCCCGTCGGTCGGCGACAGCATCGGCAAGCTGAACGTGCCCGATGGCGTCGCGAACCTCCTCGGCGGCGCCGACTACGGCACCATCACCGGCTGGATGCGCAGCGAGATCGGCGCGATCTACGGCCCGCTCGTGATCGCGGCGTCGGCGATCGCGGCCGCCGCGGCCACCACCGCCGGGGAGGAGGAGAGCGGCATCCTCGGGCTCGTGCTCGCGCATCCGGTGGCGCGGGGGCGGGTGATGCTGGCCAAGGGAGGTGCGGTCGCGGTCGTCGTGGTGATCGTCGCTGCGGGCACCTGGCTCGGACTCCTCGCGGGTGTTGCGGCAGCGGGCGGCGGCATCTCGCTCGCCGACATGACCGCGTTGGCGGTGCAGCTCGCGTGCTTCGGGTTCACCTTCGGTGCGCTCGCGCTCGCGCTGGCCGGGATCACCGGACGCAAGGCGGTCGCCGCGGCCGGCGCCGGCAGCTTCGGCGTGCTCGCCTTCCTCGTCAACGGGTTCGCGCCGCTCGTCGACGGCCTCGACTGGCTGAAGTACCTGTCACCGTTCTACTGGTACGCAGGACACGATCCCCTGACCAACGGGCTGTTCGTCGGCGGCCTCGTCGTGCTCCTCGTGACGACCGCGGTGTTGGTGGTCGTCGCGGTCGTCGGCTTCGGCCACCGCGACCTGCGCGCCTGACGGCGGTCCTGAGCCGATCCCGGCAGCTGACGGACATTGGTCACCGTTCGGTTCTATCGTCGCGAGCACCCGGCGGATGCTCCGGCGGGCTCGGTCTCGGGCTGAGGGGGAAAGCCATGTTGAGACATCGGCACAGGCGCGCGGCGCGCGCCTTCTGCGTGGTGACGGTCGGGGTGCTGGGCGTCGCGCTCGCGAGCAGTGCGGCCGGAGCCCAGGCGGGTGACACCACGGGCGTCAGCCCGAAGGCGGTGACGCTCGGCTTCATCTGGTCGGAGACAGGCGTCGCGGCCCCGAACTTCCAGGACTCCGGTGACGCCTGCAAGGCGCGGGTCGACGCCCAGAACGCCGAGGGTGGAGTCAACGGCCGCAAGATCGATCTCCAGGCCATCGACGACAAGTCGTCGGGCGCGAACCTGACCGCGGCGCAGGACCTGGTGAAGAACCGGCACGCGTTCGCAGTGGTGAACAACTCGTCGTTCGGGTTCCTCACCTGGCGCTACCTGCTCGATGCCGGTGTGCCGCTGATCGGCGGTGGCTTCGACGGGAACTACTACAGCCAGAAGGGCAACGAGAACATCCTCAGCGCGGGGGGCAACGGCAGTCCGCCGCCCACCGGGATCATCTTCACCAACGGCACCGACGTCGCGAAGCAGCTCGGCGCGACGAAGATCGGGTCGGTCGGCTACGGGGTGTCGCCGTCGTCGAGTGGGGTGGCGAAGGACACGCAGAAGTACGCCGCGCCCGCATCGGGACTCAAGCCCGTCTACCTCAACACCGCGGTCGACTTCGGCAGCACCGACGTCGGTCCCATCGTGCTGGGGCTCAAGAACTCCGGGGCTGACGCGGTGTACCTGCCGCTCGACGGCAACACGAACCTGGCCATCGCCCAGGGCCTCCAGCAGAACGGCGTGAAGATGAAGGCGGTGTTGATGGCATCGGGGTACGGGCAGGCCATGCTCGATTCGCCCATCACGAAGACGCTCAACTCCGCCGACGTGGTCTCGCAGATCTACAAGCCCGCCGAGCTCACCAAGGACCCGGCGGTGAAGCAGTTCCGCGCCGACCTCAAGAAGTACGGCGGCATCACGGGTGTGCCCGACTACGGCGCGTACACCGGGTACATCGCCTGCGACATGGCCATCACCGGCCTGCAACAGGCGGGCAAGAACCCGACCCGTCAGGGGTTCATCGACGCGCTGCACACCCTCGGCACCTACAAGGCCGCCGACCTCACGTGCGCGCCGCTCGATATCAGCCTGAAGAACTTCGGGAAGACCCCGACGAAGAGCTGCCAGTACTTCGTCACGTTCAAGGACGGCAAGTTCGTCGTGATGAACGGCGGCAAGCCGATCCTCGGCAAGCTCGTCGGTGATCCGGTGCTGATCGCGGCGAACGCCAAGGGCCAGGCCGCCGAGGTCACGACCACGTCGACCCCGTAGGCGGACCGCTCGACTCGTCGAGCAGGGGAGGGTGACGGACGCCGTCGCCCTCCCCTCGCCGCGCGCGCCCGAGTTCAGACGTGCGCGCGCAGACCGTGCTTGCTCAGGAACCGGCGGAGCTCGGCAGCCATCTCGGCGTCTTCGGGTGCGCCGAAGAACCCGCCGTGGGGCATGGCCTCCCACACGTGCAGCTCGGCGTCGACGCCCGCGTCACGCAGCTTGCGGTGGAAGCGCACCGCGTTCGAGAGGAACAGGTCGCGCGTACCTGCCTGCACGAATGTGGGCGGGAAGCCGGTGACGTCGCCGAAGATCGGTGAGAGGTACGGGTCGGTGAGGTCGTGGTCACCCGCGTACAGCGCGATCGAATCGGTGAGACGGGCGACGAGCACGTAGTCGATGCCGGCGTTGGTGTCGAACGAGTCGCCCGACTCGGTGAGGTCGATCTCCGGCGTGAAGAGCGCCAGCGCCGCCGGCATCGGCAGCCCCTCGTCGCGCGCCCGCAGCAGCATCGCGGCCACGAGGTTGCCGCCGGCCGAACCGCCACCCACCACGATCCGTTCCGGTGGGCGCATGTCGAGCAGCGCGCGGTACACGGCCACGCAGTCGTCGAGCGGTGTGGGGTACGGGTGGTCGGGCGGCATGCGGTAGTCGACACCCCACGTGACCAATCCGGCGCGCGCCGCGGTGCTCGTGTTCATGAGCTTGCACGCCTCGCCGCCACCGGCGACGAGGGCACCGCCGTGGATGTCGAGCTGGATGACCGAGTCGTCGCCGGCGTCACCAGCCGCATCCACGGCGTCGGGCGTCACCACGTTGACGTGCACTCCGGCGATCTCCCGCGCTTCCACCGTGGCGGGGATGTCGAGCGCGCTGGCCGCGAAGCCGGTCATGATCGCCTCGTCCATCGCCGCGATGTGTGCTCTCCAGGCGGCCGCGTCGTCGAGCGGCGGCGACACCGCCGGGTTGGCCAGCCGGTCGACCACCATCGCCTGCCCGGCGGCGATGACCGCTTGCGCGTGCGCGCTGACGGTGGGCGGGACGCGGATGGTCCGCTCGAGGTGGAGGACGTCGTGAGTGATGGTGTCGGCGCTGCTCTCGCTCATGGCCGGAACCTACCCTCGGTGGCGTGTCGGTGCCGGTGGAGCGACGTCTGCGATCCGAGTGCGTGCACCTCGACGCCGTGACCGTGCGCTTCGGCCGTCTCCACGTGCTGCGCCAGGTCACGGTGACGGTGCACGAGGGCGAGTACGTGTGCGTGCGGGGTGCCAACGGCGGGGGCAAGACCACCTTGTTGCGCGTCGTCGCGGGAGCCATACGTCCGGCGAGCGGCGCGCGGCGCGGACCGGCGCGGTGTGCGTACGTTCCACCTGCGCTGGCGCCCCCGGCGCTGACCGTCCGGGCGTGGTTGCGCGGCGTGCGCCACGACCGCGTCGACGATCCGTGGTCGGCGCTCGACATCCTCAGCTTCGACGGCGATCCCGACGGCAGCTGCCGCGAGCTGTCCTACGGGAACCTGCGCAAGGTGCTGCTCGCCGACGCGTTGACGAGCGCGTCACCCGTCCTCGCCGTCGACGAAGCGCACGCCGGGTTGGACCACTCCGGTCGCACCGGACTCGAACGGCTCGTCACCGCCGCCCGCACGCGCGGTGCCGCGGTGCTGGTCGCCGCGCAGGACGACGACGCGGTCGAAGGGACGGACCGGACGCTCCTCGTCGGTGGTGGCGACGTGAGCGACGTCGCGGCCGGCGACCGGGGTGTCGACGGCACTGTGGTGCACACCCTTCGAGGCCCTCGGTCCGCTGAGGCGGCGCTGCTCGAGGCAGCCGAGCGCCACGGCTTCCGGGCCGTCGATCGCGACGACCGATGAGGTTCACGCTCGCGCTGCACGCGCGGTCCGGTCGGTGGATCCCGCCGGCGTTGTTGTTGGCCACCTGGGTGGCGCTGGTGGTGGCGAACCCCGGGAGCGCGCTCGACAACGCCGCGAACCTGTTCTTCGCGGTGCTGATCGTCGCGGTGTGGGCGACGAGCGCGATCGGCAACGTCGACGACGACCCCCACCGCGATCTCTGCGCGGCGGCGAACGGAGGGCCGGCCCGCCTCGCCGCACTCCGTCACGTCGCGGCGGTGCTGGAGTTGCTGCCCGTCGTCGTCGTCGCCGGTGTGCTGGCGGTCGCGAGCGGCCCCCGCCACGGAGCGTCGTGGGGCACGGTCGTCGCAGGAACGGCCGGTCTGCTCGCAAGCGGTGTGCTGCTCGGGGCCGCGCTGGGGTCGTTCCTCCACCGGCCGGTCCTCCGCTCGACCGCGTGGACCGTCGTGGTCGCGCTGGTTGCGATCATGGTCGTCGTGCTCCTGCCGCCCGTGCGGGGCGTGTTCCACGACGCGGACCACGCCCGGATCGGTGGCGTCGGGATCCTCTTCGGGGTGTCGCTCGTGCTGGCGGTGGTCGCGGGCTGGGCGGCCGGTGCGCTGGCGGCCCGCCTCAGCTGACGGAGGGTCAGAATCCGGCCACCGGGTGGGGCGAGTACGGCTCCTCGAGCCGGGCGATCTCGTCGTCGGACAGCGTGAGGTCGACCGCCGCCACCGCGTCGTCGATGTGGTGCGGTTTGGTGGCGCCGATGATCGGGGCCGTGATCCCCGGCTTGGAGAGCATCCACGCGGTCGCCACCTGGGCCATGGACACCGCGCGCTCGTTGGCGATCTCGGCCACCCGGTCGACGATCGCGCGGTCGCTCTCGGGGTAGAGGCGGGAGCCGAAGACGTCATGCTCCGACCGCAGGGTGGTCTCGTCCCACGAGCGCGCCAGCCGCCCGCGCGCGAGCGGGCTCCACGGGATCACACCGATGCCCTGGTCGCGACACAGCGGGAGCATCTCGCGCTCCTCCTCGCGGTTGAGCAGGTTGTAGTGGTCCTGCATGCTGACGAACCGCGTCCATCCGTGCGTGTCGGCGAGGTGGAGCAGCTTGGAGAACTCCCACGCCCACATCGACGACGCGCCGAGGTAGCGCACCTTCCCCGCGCGCACGACGTCGTCGAGCGCCTGGAGGATCTCCTCCATCGGCGTGGCGCGATCGAGCCGATGGATCTGGTAGAGGTCGATGAAGTCGGTGCCGAGTCGGCGCAGGCTGTGGTCGACCTCGGCCAGGATCGCCTTGCGCGACAGACCCACGCTGTTCGGGCCCTTGCGCATGGGACCGTTCACCTTGGTGGCGATGACCACCGCGTCGCGGTCGACGCCGAGGTCGTGCAGCGCGCGTCCGAGGAACTCCTCGCTCGTCCCGCCCGAGTACACGTTGGCGGTGTCGAAGAAGTTGATCCCGGCGTCGAGGGCCTGCCGGTAGAAGGGGCGCGCCGTCTCCTCGTCGAGCGCCCACGCGTGACCACCGCGCGCGGCCTCCCCGTAGCTCATGCACCCGAGGCAGATGCGGGACACGTCGAGACCGGTGCGACCGAGCTTGGTGTACTCCATGCAGACAGTTCTACCGCTTGACCGTCCGTCGGTACCGGGCCACCATCGGTTGGTGCGCGTCGTCGACGTTGCGCGACCTGCGGATCGCTGAGGTGACGGAGCTCGACGTCGCGCTCGACGAGGGCGGCGGCGCGAAGATCACCGCGCGCAGCTCAGCGTGTCGTTCGAGTACGACGGTGGAAGCTGATCAGCCACCGGGCGCGGGCTGGGGGGTTCTGACGCCGCGTCAGATACGCTCCCGGGCCGATGGACCTCAGGTACACGGCCGCCGAACAGCAGTTCCGGTCTGAGCTCCGCGAGTGGCTGGGCGACGTGCTCCCCGGCCTCGGGCCCGAGCCACACCGCGAGGACTGGGACGCCCGCCGCGCGTGGGACACCGGCTGGCAGCGCAGGCTCCACGACGCCGGCTACGCGGGCATCAACTGGCCCAAGGAGTTCGGCGGCCGCGGCGCGACACCGACCGAGCACCTCATCTTCATCGAGGAGACCGAGCGCGCCCGGGCGCCCTACGTCGGCATGAACTTCGTCGGACTCCTGCATGCGGGCCCGACCCTCATCGCCGAGGCGTCGGACGAGCAGAAGGCGTTCCACCTGCCCGGGATCCTCACCGGCGAGCACGTGTGGTGCCAGGGCTTCTCGGAGCCCAACGCCGGCTCCGACCTCGCCAGCCTCCGTTGCCGGGCGGTGCGCGACGGTGACGACTACGTGGTCAACGGCCAGAAGATCTGGACCAGCTACGGCCACATGGCCGACTACTGCGAGATGCTCGTGCGCACCGACACCGAGGCGCCCAAGCACAAGGGCATCAGCTGGCTCATCGTGCCGATGGACACGCCGGGCATCGACATCCGCCCGCTGGAGACGATGGAGGGCACCGCCGAGTTCTGCGAGGTGTTCTTCGACGACGTGCGCATCCCGGTGGCCAACCGTGTGGGCGACGAGAACGACGGCTGGCGCGTCGCCATGGTCACGTTGAGCTTCGAGCGCGGCACCGCATTCGTCTCCGACGTGCTCGAGTCGATGGAGCTCGTGCGCGACGTCGCCGAGCTGGCCAAGACGATCACGAGCAACGGCGCGACGCGATGGGAGGACGCCGGTCTGCGCCGGGAGATCGGGCGCATCGCCGCCCAGTTCGACGCCCTGTGGGCGCTCACCAAGCGCAACATCTCGCAGGCGCAACGCACCGGCCTGGTCGGCGTCGGCGGCAACGTGTTCAAGATCGCGTGGTCCGATCTGCGCCAGCACCTCGGTGACGTGACGATGCGCCTCCTCGACCGCGCGTCGCTGTCGCTCGATGACGTCAGCGAGCTGCCCACCGGTCGTCACGTGCACGCGCGCTTCTACGCGATCTCGATGACGATCGCCGCGGGCACGTCGCAGGTGAATCGCAACATCGTGGGTGAGCGCGTGCTCGGCCTGCCCAAGGATCGCTGATGGATTTCGAGCTCACCGACGACCAGGTCGCACTGCAGGAGGGCGTGCGCGCGTTCCTCGACGGGCGCTTCTCGCTCGACGACGTGCGCGCGATCGAGTCGGCCGGTCGCCTCGACCGCGGCCGCTGGCAGGAGCTGGGCGAGACCGGCGTGTTCTCCCTCACGCTGCCCGAGGCCGACGGCGGACTCGAGCTCGGTGTCTCCGAGGCCGCGCTCGTGTTCGAGGAGCTGGGACGCGCGCTGGTGCCCGGCCCGCTCGTCGCAACCTTTCTCGCCGCGCCGTGGATCGACGGGGCGGCGACCGGTGAGACCATCGTCGGTCGCTTCGAGCCGGGGACGCCGGTCTCCGTGGTCGAGCACCCTGGCGACCTCGACGCGCTGTT
>DASUAS010000097.1:0-5513 GCA_035763625.1 Acidimicrobiia bacterium | reverse complement strand
CTCGTGGGCCGGCACCCTGAGCCCGCCGATCTACGAGCGCTTCGTGCTCCCGCACAGCCGGCGCGTGTTCGAGAGCGTCGCCGACCTCGCCGTGCCGCGCATCCACTTCGGTGTCGGGACGGGCGAGCTGCTCGCGCTCTTCGCGGCGGCAGGCGCCGATGTCGTCGGCGTCGACTGGCGCGTCCCACTCGACGTCGCCCGCCGGCGAGTCCCCGCCGGTGTCGCACTGCAGGGCAACCTCGATCCGGCGCTGTGCTTCGCTCCGTGGGATGCCGTGGCCACCGCGGTGCGCGACGTGCTGAGCCGCAACGCCGGCCATCCGGGGCACATCTTCAACCTCGGTCACGGGGTGATGCCGGAGACCGATCCCGCGGTGCTGGAGCGAATCGTCGAGCTGGTGCACCGCGAGGGTCGCTGCGACGGTGACGTCGCCGGCGTGACGGAGCCGTCGAGATGAGCGGCGACGCCGAGCAGTTCGGTCTGGTCGTCATGGCCTACGGCACCCCGCGCACGCCCGAGGCGATCGCGGACTACTACACCGACATCCGCCGGGGCCGTCCACCGAGCCCGGAGCAACTCGACGACCTCGTGAGGCGCTACGAGGCGATCGGGGGCACCTCGCCGCTGGCGGAGCGCACCGAGGCGCAACGGGCTGCGCTCGAACGCGCGCTCGCCCGACGGATGCCCGGCCGCTGGACCGTCGTCCTCGGACAGAAGCACGCGCCGCCGTTCGTCGAGGACGCAGTGGCCGACCTCGCCGATGCCGGCATCACCGACGCCGTCGGACTCGTCCTCGCACCGCACTACTCGAAGTTCAGCGTGGGGGAGTACCAGCGTCGGGCAGCCGAAGCCGGGATCGACCGCGGCGTCACCGTCTCGGGCATCGACCACTGGCACCTCGAACCCGCGTACCTCGAGTTCCTCGCCGACGCGACTCGAGAGGCGCGCGTCGATCTGCCCGCGAACCACAAGGTGCTCTTCACCGCGCACTCGTTGCCCGAGCGGGTGCTCGTCGACGATCCGTATCCCGACGAGCTGCGCGAGAGCGCGAGCGCGGTTGCGGCGCGGCTCGCGCTGCCCCCGGACGGGTGGGACCTGTGCTGGCAGAGCGCGGGCCGCACGCCGGAGCCGTGGCGCGGGCCCGACGTGCTCGAGGTGGTTCGAGCGCTCGGCACCGGCGGCGAGTGCGACGCGGTGCTCGTGTGCGCGCAGGGGTTCACCTCCGACCACCTCGAGATCCTCTACGACCTCGACGTCGAGGCACGAGCAGTCGCGCGGGACGTCGGGCTCGGCTTCGCGCGCACCCGGTCCCTGAACGACGCGGAGCCCGTCATGGCCGCGCTCGCCGATCGGGTGATCGCGCGGATCACCGCGGCGGGCGGAACCTGAGATGGGCGACGACGGGACGCGCCACGTGGTGGTGGTGGGAGCCGGGATCACCGGCCTCACCGCGGCGTTCACCGTCGCCACCCGGCACCCAGGCGTGCGCGTCACGGTGCTCGAAGCCTCCGACCGGGTGGGCGGGAAGGTGCTCACCACGCCCTTCGCCGGGCGTCCGGTCGACTGCGGTGCCGACGCGTTCCTGGCCCGCGTCCCCGAGGCCATCGAGCTGTGCCACGAGCTCGGGTTGTCGGACATGCTCACGTCGCCGGCCGAGCGGTCGGCGTTGGTCTGGTCCCGCGGTGCGTTGCACCGGCTCCCGGCGGGCCTCGTGCTCGGGGTGCCCACCGACATGGACGCGCTCGCCGCCTCGGGGATCGTCACCCGCGAAGGCGTCGCCCGCGCCGCCGAAGACCTCGATCGCCGCGAATGGATGGAGGGCGAACCGGCCGCGGATCCCGAGGGCGTCGGAGACCAGTCGGTGGGGAACATGGTCCGCGGGCGAGTCGGCGACGAGGTCTTCGAGCGCCTGGTCGCGCCACTCCTCTCGGGGGTCCATGCGGGTGATGCCGATCGTCTGAGCCTCGCCGCCGGTGCGGCCCAGCTCGCCACCGCCGCCCGCAGGTCACCGAGCCTCGTCGGGGCGCTCCGCGCCCAGCAGCAGGCCGCGCTCGACGCCGGCGCCGATCCGTCGGCTCCGGTCTTCTACGGCATCCCGATCGGTACTCAGGCCTTGACCGACCTGCTCTTCGCGCGCCTCACCGCGGCCGGCGTGCCGGTGCACCTCCGCTGTCCTGCCGTCGCGCTCGAACCCGCGACGCGGGGATGGCGGGTGCAGACCGCGGCCGGGTTCGTCGCCGCCGACCGGGTGGTGCTGGCCACCCCGGCTCCCGCCAGCGCGCGTCTCCTGGAGTCGATGGTGCCCGAGGTCGCGACCGAGCTCGGCAACCTCGAATACGCGTCGGTGGCGATGATCACGCTCGCCGTGCCGCGCGCGGCCATCGATCATCCGCTGGATGCCAGTGGTTTCCTCGTGGGCTCCGCCGATCGGCTGCCCTGCGTCACCGCGTGCTCGTGGGCGTCGGCGAAGTGGGCGCATCTCGCGGATCCGGAGGTGGCCATCCTGCGCGCGTCCGCGGGGAGGTTCGGTGACACCGCTGCCCTCGAGCTCGCCGACGACGACCTCGTCGCCGCGGTGGAGGCCGATCTGGCGACCACCGTCGGCCTCGCCGGCCCCCCGGTCGAATCCCGCGTGACCCGCTGGATCGACGGGCTTCCGCAGTTCCGACCTGGCCACCTGGGCCGGGTCCGAGCGTGGCGAGCAGGAGTGGACTCGGGTGCTCCGGGGCTCGTGCTCGCGGGCGCGGCCTACGACGGTCTCGGGCTGCCGACGTGCATCCGCCAGGGGCGCGAAGCTGCGCAGGCCGTGCTCGCCGACCCGCACGTCGCTCCTCCGGGCTGAGCATCGAAGGCGAGCTGAGTGTGGAAGGCCAGCCGAGCAAGGAAGGAAGGTCGCGATGAGCAGCGCTCACATCGTCGTCGGAGTCGATGGATCTTCGGAGTCTCAGCGGGCACTGGGATGGGCCATCGATCTCGCTCGGGACCTGGACGCCACGGTGGTCGCGGTGCACGCCGCCGAGACCGCGCTCTCCGTGATGTATCGCTCCGATGTGACTCAGGACTACGACGCGCTGCGCCGGCAGCTCGAGGTGACGGTGCGAGAAGACTGGTGCCGACCTCTCGAAGACGCAGGTGTTGCGTCGGAGGTGGTGATCGAAGACGGAGGACCGGCACTCGTGCTCATGGCGGTCGCGAACCGAGTCGATGCGCGCACCATCGTCGTGGGCCCGCGTGGGGAGGGAAGTTCTCCCGATCTCCCGCTCGGGAGCGTCGGCTTCCATCTCGCGCAGTACGCCGATCGTCCGGTCACGATCGTCCGGGACGAAGGAAGCGTGGCAGCCCCATGAGGTCGTCGACCGAACGCGGATCGCGCTGACCAGGAGTCCCGGGCGCTCGCGGCGAGCGACGGGTCATCGTGGAGCTGCTCCTTCTCCGGGTCGGTCGGGGGTGGAGATGCGATCACGCAGCTCGCGAAGCTCGGCCTCGAGCCGGCGCCGGTCCTGCCAGCGGGTGGTGTCGTCACGGATGACGGCGACCAGACGCTCGACGCGACCCGCGGCGTCGGTGAGCACGGTGACGGTGAAGGCGATGGAGCACGGTTCGCCGTCGCGTCGTAGCGCGGGGACTTCGAGCAGCCGATCGCCGTAGCGCGTCACCCCGGTTTCGACGACGTGCCGATAGCCCTGCCAGTGACGCTCGCGAAGGCGCTCGGGGATGATCAGATCGAGGCTGCGCCCCAGCGCTTCTGCGGCCGACCAGCCGAAGACGCGCTCCGCGGCATCGTTCCAGTAGGTGATGGAGCCGTCGCGATCGGTGACGAGCACGGCGTCGGCGAGGCACTGCACGAGTGACTCCCACGACCCACGGCCGAGCGTTCGGTCGCCGCGACCGGCCGGGTCATCGGCGCGTGTGGTCGCGTGGTCGGGCATCAGGCAGCATCCGGTCGCGAGCTCAGAGGAGTCCGAGTCGGAGGCGCGCGGTCTCGGAGAGACGGTCGTAGCCCCACGGCGGGTCCCACACCAGCGTGACGTCCACCTCGTCGATGCCGGGAACGTCGCCGAGGACTCGTTCGACGTCTTCGCGCAGCACTTCACCCATGCCACATCCTGGTGCCGTCATCGACAGGTCGATCTCGATGCGTCGGCGACCGTGGGTGTCCGCCTGCACGTCGCAGCGGTACACCAACCCGAGCTCGACGATGTCGATGGGGATCTCGGGGTCGTACACCTGGCGGAGCGCATCGGTGACGCGGTCCATCGAGAACTCTGCGTCGACGAGGTCGACGGTCGGGTCGGCGTTGCGGTCGATGCCGACGGCGTCGGCGTCGGCTCCGTCGATGCGGAGCAACCCGCCGAGCGCGGTGCGTACGGTGATCGCACCGCCGAACGACTGCACGATCTGCACCGTCGTGCCCGCGGGCACCAGCACCGCGGTTCCGCTCGGGATGGCAACCGCCTCGCAGTCGCGCGTGACGGTCACCGTGGACGTTCCCATCGTGCTCATCGTGTGGCAGCCCCCTGGTCGGGTCGGGTCGTCGGCGACCGGAGCAGCTCGTCGATCGCGTCGGTGGCGCGGATCGTGAGCCAGTCGGCGGTCGCCCCTGGTTCGGCGAGCTCGTCGAGGACCGTGGCGACGAAGGCCCGCAGCAGCATGGCCCGGGCCTCGCGCACGCCGATTCCCCGGGTCCGGAGGTAGAAGAGGCCGTCGTCGTCGAGTCGGCCGACGGCGGCGCCGTGCGTGCAGCGCACGTCGTCGGAGCAGATCTCCAACCACGGGCGGGCGTCGGCGCGGGCGGTCGGGCCGAGCAGGAGGTTGCGGCTCTGCTGGTCGGCGTCGGTGCCGGTCGTGCCGGCCGCGACGACGACGTGGCCACCGAACGACACTCGCGCACGGTCGGGGACGACCCCGACGAAGTGCTGCCGGCTGGTGCCCGCCGCGGCCAGGTGCCGCACGGAGACATCGGTGTCGTGGTGACCGCCGGCACCGGGGAGTGACAGCCCGCGCAGCTCGACGGCGGCGTCGTCACCGACCAGGTCGGCCGCGACGCTGTGGCGCACCGGACCCGGTCCGAGCTGCAACGCGCCGGAGCGGATCCGCGCACCCTCGTGGGCGACGATCGACGTGCTGCCGACGTGCGCGCCGCCGCGGCCGACGCTCACCACGCGGACGTGCTCGACGCGCGCTCGCGCGCCGACACGAAGCGACGTCGCCGGGATGGTGAGTCCGGCGCCCGTGACCGACTGGTCCGTGACCGACTGGCCGGTGACCGACTCGCCGGTGACCGACTCGCCGGTGACCGACTCGCCGGTGACCGACTCGAAGGTCTCGGTCACGCTGAGGATGACACCGGGACCGACGACCAGTCGGGTGCGCGACGGTGAGGTCGGCTGCTGCGTGGTCGCGAGGTGGACCAGGTGCAGCGCGTGCGGCTCCTCCGCTTCGGTCACCTCGACGGTCGTGACGCCCGGGGTCGTGAGCAGGTTGAGTGCGTCGAAGCCGTTGGCGCGCGCGTC
>DASUAS010000096.1:0-2448 GCA_035763625.1 Acidimicrobiia bacterium | reverse complement strand
GCGGCGCGCGCCGGCGACCTGTTCATGCTGTGCAGCGACTATCCCCACTCCGAAGGGACGAACACACCCCTTCGCGACTACGCGGCGCGGGGCCTCGATGCCGACTCGGCGCCGGCCTTCGCTCGCGACAACTGCGCGTTCCTGCTCGGCGCCGACGAAGCGCCGATTGTGGCGCCCGGCGTGCGCAGCGACGCGGGCTGGCTGGCGACGGAGGAGGCGCAGGAGGCGGAGGAGGCGGAGGAGGCGGAGGAGACGGAGGAGACGGAGGAGCGGCGCGAAGCGGTGTGACCACGCAGACGACGGCAGCCCGACATGGCGCATCATGACCCAGCTTGACCACGTGCCCACCACGACGACCCCGCGGCGCGGGCGGCGATCGGTCGTGGTGGTCGGCGCCGGCTTCGGTGGGTTGCAGTGCGCCAAGGCGTTGCGGGGTGCCGACGCCGACGTGCTGCTGGTCGACGAACGCGACTACCACCTGTTCACGCCGCTCCTGTACCAGGTGGCGAGCTGCCTGCTGAACCCGTCGGAGATCGCGGCGCCGGTGCGGAAGGTGTTCCGCGGCGCGCCGAACCTGCGGTTCCGCCAGGCGCGCGTCGTGGGCGTCGACCTGCACGGGAAGCGCCTCACCCTCGACGACTCGAGCGAGCTCCACTACGACGTCTGCGTCCTGGCCACCGGGAGCGTCAACAACTACTTCGGCAACGCCGACGTGGCGAGGCAAGCGCTGAACCTGAAGGACCTCGGCAGCGCGCTCAAGCTCCGCAACCACGTGTTGGAGCGCTTCGAACATGCGGCCTCGACGACCGACGCTGCCGCGCGCGCCCGCCACCTCACCTTCTGCGTCGTCGGCGCAGGGCCCACGGGCGTGGAGTACGCGGGCGCGCTGGCCGAGTTCGTCCGCCTCGTCGTGCCCGACGAGTATCCCGAGCTCGACGGCCCCCCGGTGCGCATCATCCTGCTCGAAGGGGGCGACCGGGTGCTGCCGACGTTCAAGCGCCGACTGTCCGCGTACGCGCAGCGTCAGCTCGAGCTGCGCGGCGTCGAGGTGCGGCTCCGCACCTTGGTCGACTCCGCCGACGAGGTCGGCGTGGTGCTGCACGACGGCACCGAGCTCGCGACATCCACCATGGTGTGGACCGCGGGCGTGCGGGCCGCCAACCTGCTGCCCGACGGCGCCGGACGCATCACGGTCGACGACCACTTCCGCATCACGGGCGTCGAGGGCGCGTACGCGATCGGCGACGTCGCCGCGGCGCTCGGCGCTGACGGCAACCCGCTCCCGATGTTGTCGCCGCCCGCGATGCAGGCGGGACGCTTCGTGGCGCGCGAGATCGTCGAGGGGCCATCGTCGCGACCGTTCCGCTACCGCGACAAGGGGACGTTGGCGACCATCGGCCGCACGTCGGCCGTCGGCCAGGTCGGGCCGTTCACCTTCACCGGCTTCCTCGGCTGGGTGGTGTGGCTGGTGGTGCACCTCTACTACCTGATCGGCTTCGAGAACCGCCTCCAGGTCCTCATGCGCTGGGCCTGGTACTACGTGCACCTCGACCGGCCCGTGCGGATCGTCATCCGCGCCCATCCGGCCGGACCCGCGGAGCCCGCCCCGTAGGCTGTGCACGAGGAGGCAGGGTGTTCGTCGTCGACGGTGCGCGGGTGGTGGTGACCGGCGGGACGGGGTTCCTCGGCGCGCACGTGGTGCGCCAGCTGCGCGACGAGGGCGCCGACGTGGTCGCGCTCGGCCGGCGCGACTACGACCTGCGCGAGCGCGCCCAGATCCTCGCCATGCTGCGCGACCTCCGCCCCGACGCGGTGGTCCACCTGGCCGCGACCGTCGGCGGGATCGGCGCCAACCAGGCGGAGCCGGGGCGGTTCTTCTACGAGAACGCGCTCATGGGCATCGAGCTGCTCGAGGCCTGCCGGGTCGAGCAGGTGACCAAGGTGGTGGTCGCGGGCACCGTGTGCGCGTACCCCGAGCGGCCCGCGGTGCCGTTCCGCGAGGCCGACCTGTGGTCGGGCTATCCGGAGGAGACCAACGCGCCGTACGGGCTGGCCAAGCGGATGCTGCTCGTGCAGGCGCAGGCCTACCGCGAGCAGTACGGGTGCAACTTCGTGTACCTCCTGCCCACCAACCTCTACGGGCCCGGCGACCACGCCGACCTCGAGACCAGCCACGTCATCCCGGCGATGATCGTGAAGTTCTCGACCGCCGCGGCGAGCGGCGTTCCGAGCGTCTCGTTGTGGGGTGACGGCAGCCCGACCCGCGAGTTCCTGCACGTGGCCGACGCCGCCCGGGGCTTCACCCTCGCGCTGGCGCGCTACGACGACGCCGCGCCGGTGAACCTCGGATCGGGCGACGAGATCTCGATCAACGAGCTCGCGCAGCTCGTGGCCGAGCTCACCGGGTTCACCGGCACGATCGAGTGGGAGCGCGCCCGTCCCAACGGT
>DASUAS010000095.1:0-8350 GCA_035763625.1 Acidimicrobiia bacterium | reverse complement strand
GACGTCCGGTTGGCCTCGGGCGATCTCGCTCATCCCTTCCCGAACGGAGAGCTCGGGGTAGGTGATCGAGCGGCTCGATCACCTGGAGGCGATCATGGCCGAGTCCCGCCGCGAGTCCGATCCGATGATGCCAGCGGCGAGGAGATCCGGTTCGCGTTGGCCCCGATCGAGATCCCAGATCGCACCCTCGTGGCGAGCTGAACGACGAGACGCGAACGGAGTCCCAAGGAACTCCTCGGGATCCTGCTCTTTCGAGCGATTCCCTTGGTGGCCCCTCGGGACTCCGTGCACGACGCTACGCCGCGCGTCGATCGAGGTCAAGGGAACGTGCCGGCGCACACCAACGCCGGGGCGGTTCGTGCGACTGCACTTCTGGTTACCCTCGTCGGGTGACCGAAGTGGCGCGCACGGGCTGGGACACCAGCGCTGACAACGAGAGTCGCGGTCGAGGACCCACGATCGCGCCGACGCCGTATGTGCTCGGCGACGTCGCGGGACCGCTCGATGCCGACGAGCTGCAGCAGCTCGACGCGTGGTGGCGGGCCGCCAATTACCTCGCGGTCGGGCAGATCTACCTCGTCGCCAACCCCCTCCTCCGGAAGCCGCTCCGAGCGGAGCACGTGAAGCCGCGCCTGTTGGGCCATTTCGGAACGGTGCCAGGGCTCAACCTCGTGTATGCCCACGCGAACCGAGCCATCGTCGCCCGCGATCTCGATGCGGTGTTCGTGGCGGGCCCGGGGCACGGCGGTCCGGGACCCAATGCGTGCGCCTGGTTGGAAGGGACCACCTCGGAGGTCGACGACGACGTCGATCGCGACGAGGCCGGGATGGCGACGTTGATGCGGCGCTTCTCGTTCCCGGGCGGTGTTCCCAGCCACTGCGCGCCCGAGACCCCGGGTTCGTTCCACGAGGGCGGTGAGCTCGGCTATTCGCTGATGCACGCGTTCGGTGCCGTGCTGGATCACCCCGGGCTGGTGGCGTTCTGCGTCGTCGGTGACGGAGAGGCCGAGACCGGACCGCTCGCGACCAGCTGGCACTGCGCCAAATTCGTGCGTCCGGCGCGCGATGGCGCGGTGCTGCCGATCCTCGCGTTGAACCAGTACAAGATCGCCAATCCGACGCTCCTGGCTCGCATCCCGGAGCCCGAGCTGCTCACGTTGCTGCGCGGGTACGGGTACGCGCCGAGGGTTGTCGCCGGCGACGATCCGACGCACGTGCACCAGGAGATGGCGACAGCCGTCGACTCCTGCCTCGACGCGCTCGCGGCGCGGCGCCACGACGAGACGATCGAGTGGCCCATGATCGTCCTGCGCACACCGAAGGGCTGGGGGTGCCCGCCGGTCGTCGACGGCCAAGCAGTGGAGGGAACCTTCCGAGCCCACCAGGTGCCGCTGCCGGCCGCCCGCGTCGACGACGAGCACCGGCGGGTGCTCGAGGCGTGGATGCGGTCGTACCGTCCGGAGGAGCTCTTCGACGACCACGGGCGCCCGCGTCCCGAGATCCGCGACTTCGCGCCGACCGGCGTCCGCCGAATGAGCGCGAACCCCGTCGCGAACGGCGGTGCCCTGCTCCGGGCGCTCGACCTCCCCGACTGGCGAGACCACACGGTCGACGTGGCGACGCCCGGAGGATCGACGCACGAAGCCACGCGCGTCCTCGGCGGATGGCTGCGCGAGGTCACGCGCCGCAACCCCGACAACTTCCTGCTGTTCGCACCCGACGAGCTGGCGAGCAACCGCCTCCAGGACGTCCTCGAGGTCACCGGCCGCCGGTGGGAGCTCGCGGTGGGCGAGCACGACGAAGGGCTCGACCCCGACGGGCGGGTGGTGGAAGTGCTCTCCGAGCACCTGTGCCAGGGGCTGCTCGAGGGCTATCTGCTGACCGGTCGCCACGGCGCCTTCACCTGCTACGAGGCGTTCATCCACATCATCGACTCGATGTTCAACCAGCACGCCAAGTGGCTCGAGTCGAGCGCGCGGTTGCCCTGGCGGCGGCCGATCGCCAGCCTCAACTACCTGCTGTCGTCGCACGTGTGGCGCCAGGATCACAACGGCTTCAGCCACCAGGATCCGGGCTTCCTCGACGTGGTGATGAACAAGAAGCCCGAGATCGTGCGGGTGTACCTCCCTCCGGACGCCAACACGCTCCTGTCGACGTTCGACCATTGCCTGCGCTCCCGCCACCTGGTGAACGTCGTGGTCGCAGGGAAGCAGCCCGGACCGGATTGGCTCTCAGGTGACGACGCGTTGACGCACTGCGCGCGCGGGATCGGCATCTGGGAGTGGGCCGGCACCGAGGTGACGGGCGAGGATCCCGACGTCGTGCTGGCCTGCGCGGGCGACATCCCGACGTTGGAGACGTTGGCGGCGGCGTCGATCCTGCGCGGTTCGCTTCCCGACCTCAGGGTGCGGGTCGTCAACATCGTCGACCTGATGCGGTTGCTGCCGGACGACATGCACCCTCACGGTCTCCCCGACCGCGAGTTCGACAACTTCTTCACCGAGGACCGCCCGATCATCTTCGCCTTCCACGGCTACCCGTGGCTCGTGCACCGGCTCACGTATCGCCGCCGCAACCACGACGGGTTGCACGTGCACGGATACCAGGAGATCGGAACGACGACCACGCCCTTCGACATGGTGATGCTCAACCATCTCGATCGGTACCGACTCGCGATCGACGTCATCGACCGCGTGCCTGGCCTCCGCACCCGCGCGGCCACGCTCCGTCAGCACCTGGTCGACGCCCGACTGCGCGCTCGACAGTGGACGCGCGAGCACGGCGACGACATCCCCGACGTCGCCGACTGGTCCTGGCCCGGCTGACCCCTGTGCGCGCCCTGGTCGTGAACGCGGGTTCCACCTCGCTCAAGGTGTCGATGCTCGACCCTCCGCACACCGAGACCTTCGACACGTTGGGCGCCGCGCTCCCCCACGCCGCCGACGTCGACGTGGTGATCCACCGGGTGGTGCACGGCGGCACTCGGACGAGTCCCGCACGGCTCGACGACGCCCTCGTCGCCGAGCTGCGAGCGCTGGTCGAGGTCGCGCCGCTGCACCAGCCGGCCGCCCTGGACCTGATCGACGAGTGCCGCGCCGCGTGTCCCGGCGTGTTGCAGTACGCCTGTTTCGACACCTCGTTCCACACCACCGTGCCACCGGCCGCTCGCACCTACGCGCTGCCGAAGCGCTGGCGCGAGCGGGTGGTGGCCTACGGGTTCCACGGCATCTCCCACGCGTGGTCGTCCCGTCAGGTGAGCACCGCGGCGCCCGACGTGGGACGACTCGTGGTCGCGCACCTCGGAGGGGGCGCGTCGCTGTGCGCGGTGCGCGACGGGCGCAGCGTCATGACGACCATGGGCTTCACCCCACTCGACGGCCTCGTGATGGCGACGCGATCCGGTGCGATCGATCCCGGTGCCGTCCTGTGGATGGTCGAGCACGCCGACGCCGACGAGGACGTCGGGCGGGTGCTCGAGCACGAGAGCGGTCTTGCCGGGCTCTGCGGCGATGCCGACATGCGCGAAGTGTTGCAGCGATCAGATCGCGGTGACCGCGACGCAGAACTCGCCATCGACGTGTACGTGCACCGACTCGTCACGTCGATCGGCGCGTGCGTCGCGGCACTCGGTGGCATCGACGCACTCGCGTTCACCGGCGGTGTCGGCGAGCGCGCGCCGAAGGTGCGCGCTCGCACCACGGCGCGTCTGGAGTGGCTGGGCGTCGCCATCGACGAGTCCACGCCTGCAGAATCGGTGCGGGAGGTCACCGCCGACGGCGCACCGGTGCGGACGTTCGTCGTCGAAGCCCGCGAAGACCTCGAGATGGCCGCGCAAGTCGCGCCGCTGCTTGCGTGACGAGCCCGCGCGCGGTGATCTCGAGTCGTCCACCGGTCAGCGAGGTCTGAGCAGTTCGACGTCCGCCGTCGTCGTGCGCCCTGGTCGTTCACCGCCGACCAGATACCCGACGTCGGCGATCACGGTGGCGGCGGCGTCGGTGAGCGGTGACGGCAACGTACCAACTCGAGTGACCGCTTCGGTGTGCGGGTCGTAACGCAGGATCTGGTTGGAAGGCACGTTGTCGACGTAGCCGCCGAGCAGGAAGACGACACCACGGAACACGACTGCGGTGGCATGTGACACGGGAGCCGGCAACTGCGCGACCACGGTCGTCACCTGGGTCTTGGGGTCGTAGCGCTGGATCGCGGTGGTGTCGGATCCGTTCGCGCTGGTGACACCGCCGAAGACGTACACGGCGTCGTGCACCACCGCGATCCCCGGATAGCGGGCAGGCTGGTCGAGCGCGCCTGCGTCGTGCCAGCTCGCTCCGCCGTCGGTGCTCGCGACGACGCTGGCGATGGGGAGACCTTCGTCCTGGGCGCCACCGAGCACGTAGATCGCCTTCCCGATGGTGGCGGCAACGTGATCGGTGCGAGGGGCAGGAAGCTGGCCCACGCTCTGGGCCGGATCGGTGCCCCTCAGACGCTGCACGACGGCGCGGGGCGGCGGGCTGCCTCCGGCGATGATCAGGCTGCGATGCCCGACCCGGACCCCCGCCGCATCGTGAACCGCGGGGGCGAGCGATCCGAGGGATGAGGCGACGCCGGTGCTCGGGTCGATCGCCGCCGCGGTCGCGATGGAATCGTGGGACGCATCCTGGCCCCCGTAGACGAGGACCTTCTTCCCATCGTTGAGCACGATCTCGCGTGACACCGGCGCGCCGAGCCGCCACGGGGCGACGCTGACGTCGAGCCCCTGCGGAGCTCGCGCCCCGCCCCCCGGAGCTCCGCGTGTCGTCGAGGTGGCCGTGGTGGCCGTGGCGGCCCTGGCGGAGGTCTGACCACCCCAGCCGAGGGCGGCGACCGCCACGAGGACCATCGCCAGTGCCGGCCCGGGTCGAGCCACCGCGCGCCCCCCGAGCCCGGCTCCGCCTTCGGCGAGATCGCGGTGTGTTCTCAAGGAGCCCCATGGACGCTCGAGAACGTGTTCGAGTCGATCGTCAGCCAGAGCACGGCGAAGAGGACCAGCGCGACGAGTGCCGCCACGAACGCGAGACGCCGGCCGCGGTCAGGATCCCTCACGACGTGAACGCTCGATCTCGGGGTTCGATGATCCGACTGTGCACGCCGCCGCATGAATCGGCGCTGAATTCGCGGCAGGTCGGCCCGCGCTTCGAACGGTCGTGAAGCAGTTCAGCAACGACGTGACGCGTTCACGCTCCGGCCGCAACGAGGATGAGGTCGGTCGCGAACCCTGCGAAGAGCCCGAGGACGATGCCCCACGTCATCAGCTCCTTGTGGCCGAGCTTGCGGGCGACGCCGAGGAGCTCGATCACCACGTAGAGGATCGACCCGGCTGCGAGCGCGAGGCACGCCATGAAGACCGTGTCGTTCACGAACGACTGCCCGATCAGGGTTCCGAGGAAGGTGGGTCCACCGCCGATGAGACCCAGGAGCACCAGGAAGGACCACGAGGGCCTGTCGTCCTCCGCGGCCATCGGCGCGACGATGCCGAAGCCCTCGGTCGCGTTGTGGAGCCCGAACCCGATGATGAGCAGCAACGCCAGGCTGATCTCGCCCGCGGCAGCTGATTGACCGATCGCGAGGCCCTCCGAGAAGTTGTGGAAGCCGATCCCCAGCGCGACGAAGAACGCCAGACGGTGGGGCTCGGTGAGTCGGGCGATCGGCCCGCGCGACATCTCGTCGATCGACGCCGCACCCGGGGCGCCGGTACGACGACGTGAGAGCCACCGGTCGTAGTGGACGAGGCTGACGAGGCCGACCGCGATGGCCACGAAGAACACCGCGGCGAGGCCGATGAAGCGCCACCACGAGCCGCCGTGGTCGCTGGCGTTGGTCAGCGCGGTCTCGACGGTGTCGAAGGAGCCGGCCAACACGTCCCAGAACAGGAAGAGCAGGATCCCGACTGCAACCGCGTTGAGGAACGCCTTGAGCGCCAGCGACGGATCGCGCATCCGCCCGATCGGCAAGCCGAGGAAGATGGTGAATCCGGCGATGGCGCCCAGGATCAGGATCTCGCCATCGGACATGCTTGCTCGCTCCCTGTTGACGGAGTCGACGTCGAAGGTGCACCTTACGTCCAGTTAGGTATTCCGAACCTAGCAAGGCGACGCGATTCGAGCACGCAGAAGGCGCGGCGCGACGGCGTGCACGATTCGCGGGGGGGACCTCAGATGAGTCGCGGCAGGCCGATGAAGTAGAGGGCGAGGCAGATCTGCGTGACGATGAGGGCCCCGAACACCTTCCGCCGGGTCGAGGCGGCGCGTCCGTCGAGCAGGATGCCGGCGGCGACGGCGGGCGGGAAGCTGTCGGCGGCGTAGCGGGCGAGGCCGATCATGCCGAAGACGAGCGACGGTACGAGGCCGAAGATCGTGTACCAGACCCAACTCGCGGGAATGCGGCGACGGGCGGCCACCACCACCGCGACGGCCAGCGCCGCGATCGAGAGGTGGAGCGCGGCGTCGGAGCTCCAGTGCGTGACGAAGTCGAGCAGGTTGACCTCGTGCCACGCCTTCTTGGCGTCGTAGAAGCGCAGTGGATCGCCGGTGCGCAACGCGTTGAACCAGAACCATGCGGAGAGCGCGACGGCGACGGGAAGCGCGATCGCGACGATGCGCCGCACCGCGAAGCCCACCGCGATCGTCAGGGCGAGCAGCACGACGACGCCGTTGGGCCGGCTCAGCGCCGCGATCGCGGCGGCGCTCCCGGCCGCGAGATCACGATGCTCCTCGACCAGGACGAAGGCCCAGACCGAGGCGGCGAGGAAGATCGCCGACGGGTACAGCATCGAGAACACGAACGACATGGGGCCGAGCGCGGTCAGCCACACCGCGAGGCGGGCCGCGGACGGTGTCGTGTGGCGGGACGCCAGCCGATGGATGCCGATCAGGGCGACGAGGAACGCGACGTGGTTGCACACGAGTCCGGCGTACGTCACCGGGATGCCGACGGACGCGACGGCGTGCAGGACCTCCGGGAGGAGCGGGAAGAACGGCCAGGGGGTCTGATGGTGCTGCGTGTGGGGCGGCACCACGTAGCCGTGGGTCGCGATCGCCTGGTACCAGCGGCCGTCCCAAATCGTGAACCCGGACAGGACCGTTCTCGGCGTCCGCACCATGCCCAACGCCAACAGGAACGCGTCGGACAGCGCGCGTGACACGAAGAACGGAGCCAGGACCTCGCGCCAGTCGACGCGGCGCGGCCGGAGCGCCGTCGCACCCGGCGGGGGCGGGCTCGTCGTGGTGGCCCGACGGCGGAACGTGAGCGAGACCCAGAGCAGGACCAGGTCGCGCAGCGTCCGGAGCACGTTCCGCGGCTTGAAGAACGTCGAGGTGCCGCTGACACGCGGGTAGTGGTGGACACCGACCTCCACGATGCGAGCTCTCGCGTCTTGCAGCTTGCGGACGAGTTCGACGCAGATCACGCCGCTCGTCTCCTCGAGCTCGATCTGTTCGAGGAGACGAGCCCGGATCAACCGGAAGTCGCAGTCGGTGTCGCGGATGCGCAGGCCGAACAGCAGTGAGACGGCGTGGTGGTACAGCCGGCCGATGACCCGTCGAGCCGCGTTGTCGCTGCGGCCGAGCTTGTACCCCTGGACGACGTCGACGTCGTCGCTGGTGAGCGCGACGAGATCTGCCAGCTCCGCAGGGTCGTACTGGCCATCGCCGTCGGTGTAGAACACCCACTCGCGGTCCGAAGCGGCGAACCCCGACTGCAACGCCGCCCCGTACCCACCGTTCTGTTCGTGGGTGACGACGCGAAGTCGCGGTTCGTCCGACGCGGCGGCCGCCAACACCGCGGCCGACTCGTCGCTCGAACCGTCGTTCACCACGACGATGTCACCGTCGAGACCCAGCTCGTCGAACGTCCGGGCCGCACATTCGACCAGACCGCGGATCGTCGCGGCGTCGTTGTAACAGGGGAAGAACACCGACACCGCGCGAACCGTGCCCGTCCTCCCCTCACGCACCGCGGACACGTCGCCGCGCGTCACCGGTTGGTCTTCAGCGTCCCCCACCGAGCCTCACATCGTTGCGAGCGCGCGGTCACGCGCTCTCCCCACGCGCTTCACCATCTCCTGCCTCGGGCGGCGGCAACATCGGCAGCGACGGAGTCTCCCTCGGGCGGATGTCGAAGTCGCTCACCACGTCCCGGAGCTCGTGGCTGAGGTGCGCCTGCACCCGGCGGAGCTCTCGTATCCCTTGACCGAAGCTGCGGGCCGCCTTCGGGAGCTGGTCCGGACCGAGCACGAGCAACGCCACCAGGGCCACGATGAGGATGTGGAGCGGCGAGAACGCGCCCTCGAACGGCACCCTCGGCTCAGCTCTCGGAG